>CANRAW010000002.1 GCA_947628715.1 uncultured Clostridia bacterium | reverse complement strand
TTTGTTTCTGGGTTAATAAGCCATATTTTTTCACTAGCACCACTTCCAAATTTACCAGATTCAGTATCTTCTATCCATTTGTCAAAGTTTTTTACCTCAAACACATAATTCCTCCAATTTATTTGTTCTTTGCTCTATTTTTATATACATTAGCTTAATTCTTGTATTGTGGGCTATCATATTCCACTTTTAAATTATCTGAAACAAAATGCTTTATAAAGTATTTTTACAATTACTGATATTATAAAAAATAAAATGAAGAAAATATATCTCCATCTTAAAAAAATAATTAATTCTGGTGCCCAAAGTGGGACTCGAACCCACATGGTTTCCCGCACGATTTTGAGTCGTGTGCGTCTGCCAGTTCCGCCATTCGGGCACATTAATTCTTTAAATATTATACAGACTTTTTAAGAAAAAAGCAAGGGGTAATATAAATTTAATTACCCCTTTTTTATTGTGCATGAAAAATCTTTTAATACATGCCTTCCATTCCGGCACCCATGCCTGCTGATTCATGTCCTCCGCAACCACATTTTTCTTCTTTTTTATCTGTTACAATGCTCTCTGTTGTAAGAACCATAGAAGCTATACTTTCTGCATTTTGTAATGCACTTCTTGTAACTTTAGTTGGGTCAACTATTCCGGCTTTTTTCATATCAACATAATCTTCTTCTCCTGCATCAAATCCAAAGCCTTGCGCACTAGATTTAACCTTTTCGACAACAACTGCTGGCTCTAATCCTGCATTAATAACAATTTGTCTCATTGGCTCTTCTAATGCTTTAAGTATTATATTTCCACCGATTTTTTCGTCTTCACTTAATTCTTTAACAGCACTTTCAACCTTAGGAATAATGTTTATATATGCTGTTCCTCCACCTGCTAAAATACCTTCTTCAACAGCAGCTTTTGTTGCAGCAAGCGCATCTTCTATTCTAAGTTTCTTTTCTTTCATTTCTACTTCAGTTGCTGCGCCAACTTCTATAACTGCAACACCACCAACAAGTTTTGCAAGTCTTTCTTGTAATTTTTCTTTATCAAATTCACTCATTGTATCAGTAATTTGTTTCTTAATTTGATTTACTCTTGATGCTAAAGCTGTTTTGTTTCCAGCACCATCAACAATAACTGTATTTTCTTTTTGAACCTTTACTTGTCTTGCTCTACCTAATTGATCTAAAGTTACATCTTTTAATTCTAGTCCTAAATCAGATGTAATAACTTCTCCACCTGTAAGTATTGCTATATCCTCTAGCATTTCTTTTCTTCTATCACCATAACCTGGAGCTTTAACAGCAATTACATTTAATACTCCTCTTAATTTATTTAAAATTAAAGTAGATAATGCTTCATTTTCTATATCCTCTGCAATTATTACTAATTTTCCAGAAGATTGCATTAAATTCTCTAATAAAGGTAATATTTCTTGAATATTGCTTATTTTCTTATCTGTAATTAAAATATATGGATTATCAAAGATTGCTTCCATTTTCTCTGTATCAGTTACCATATATGGAGAAATGTATCCTTTATCAAATTGCATACCTTCTACAACATCAACTTTAGTTTCAGAAGTTTTGCTTTCCTCTAAAGTTATTACTCCATCTTTAGAAACTTTTTCCATAGCGTCTGCTATAAGTTTTCCGATTTCTTCATTGTTTGCAGAAATACTTGCAACTCTTGCAATATCTTCTTTACCATTTACTGGAGAACTAATTTCTTTAAGTGCAGAAACTGCAACCTTAACAGTTCTATCCATTCCTCTTTTTATTGCCATTGGGTCTCCACCAGCTGCAACATTTTTAACTCCCTCTTTAATCATTTTTTGAGCTAAAACTGTAGCTGTTGTTGTTCCATCACCAGCAACATCATTAGTCTTTGTTGAAACTTCCTTTACAAGTCTTGCTCCCATATTCTCATAAGCATCATCAAGTTCAATTTCCTTAGCAATTGTAACACCATCATTTGTTATAACAGGTGCGCCAAAACTTTTATCTAAAACTACGTTTCTTCCTTTTGGTCCAAGAGTTACTTTAACAGTATCTGCTAATTTATTAACTCCCTCTAATAATTTCTTTCTAGCATCCTCCCCATATAAAATTGTCTTTGCCATAAAAAATCATATCCTTTCCTTTTATAAAAATTATTCTACTATAGCAAGAATATCAGATTGCTTAACAATCAAATAATCTTGACCTTCATACTTAACTTCTGTTCCTGAATATTTACTTACTATAACTTTATCCTTTACTTTTACATTCATTTCAACTGTTTCTCCGTCCACTTTTCCACCTGGTCCAACAGCTATAACTTCAGCTATTTGTGGATTATCTTTTGTATTTGCGGGTAAGATAATACCACTTTCTGTTGTATTCTCACTCTCGCACATTTTAATTAAAACTTTGTCACATAATGGTTTTATCATTTTTTATACCTCCTTATTATTAGCACTCGTTATTTTCGACTGCTAATATAATTTATACCTTTTTACTTCAATTGTCAATAGTATTTACAAAATTTTCATAAAAAAAGTAATCATAAAAATTATATGACTACTTTTTTTACTCAATTACTTATTTTTTAGATTTTTAGCTGCCTCTATTAAACCTACAAATAAAGGCTGTGGTCTATCTGGTCTTGACTTAAATTCTGGGTGAAATTGACCTGCAATAAAATATGGATGTTTTTCATATTCAACTATTTCAACTAGCAATCCATCAGGAGATGTTCCTGAAATTTTTAATCCATTTTTCTCTACAATTTCTCTATAATCATTATTAAATTCATATCTATGTCTATGTCTTTCAGAAATCTCACTTTTGCCATATAATTTTTTTGCAAGGCTACCCTCTTTCAAAACACAAGGATAACTTCCGAAGTCTCATAGTTCCGCCTTTTTTTGATACATTTTTTTGAGTATCCATTATATGTATAACAAGATTTTTAGCATTAGGATTAAATTCCTCAGAATCTACATCTTCTAATTTGCAAACATTTCGTATAAATTCAACAACAGCCATTTGCATTCCTAAGCAAATTCCAAGAAATGGAATATTATTTTCTCTTACATATTTTATCGTATTTATTTTTCCTTCTATTCCTCTATTTCCAAATCCGCCTGGTACAACTACGCCTTGAACATCTTTTAAAATATCTGCAACATTTTCCTCTGTTATTGTCTCTGAATCTATATACTTTATCTCAACATTTACATTATTTGCATATCCACCATGTCTTAAACTCTCTGCAACTGAAAGGTATGAATCTTCCAATCTTACATATTTTCCAACAATTGCAATTTTTACAGTTTCATCACCAATTTTTCTAATATTGTCTATCATTTGTTGCCATTTTTCATTATTAGGAGTATTCTTCTCAAGATTCAAATGTTTACATACGACATCAGCTAGTCCTTCATTTTCTAGCATTAAAGGAACTGCATATAAATTATCTGCTGTAAGATTTTGTATAACACAATCTTTTCTAACATTACAAAATAATGCAATCTTTCCTTTCATTTCCTCTGTCATTGGTGTTTCAGTTCTACAAACTAAAACGTCTGGTTTAATTCCAAAAGATTGTAGCTCTTTTACTGAATGTTGCGTAGGCTTTGACTTTACTTCATTTGAACCATATATGTATGGAAGTAAAGTAACATGTATATAAATAACATCTTCCTTAGAAAGCTCTAATCCAATTTGTCTTATTGCCTCTATGAAAGCAAGTCCCTCCATGTCACCTACAGTTCCGCCAAGCTCAGTTATAACGATATCTACATCTGTACTTTCAAAACTATATATCTTATCTTTTATTTCATTTGTTATATGAGGTATTACTTGTACAGTTTTGCCCAAATAATCTCCTCTTCTTTCCTTTTCAATTACACTTTGATATATTTTTCCAGAAGTAACAGACGAATTCTTAGTTAAATTTTCGTCCGTAAACCTCTCGTAATGTCCTAAATCTAAGTCCGTTTCTGCTCCATCATCTGTTACAAAAACCTCGCCATGTTCATAAGGACTCATAGTACCTGGGTCTACATTTATATATGGGTCAAATTTTTGGTTTGTAACCTTATATCCTCTATTTTTTAATAATCTTCCGAAGTGAAGCTGCAGTTATTCCTTTACCTAATCCTGAAACAACTCCACCTGTTACAAATATGTACTTTTTACTCATAATCTTTCCTTTCCAAAAATAAGAAAATTGGCTTCGCCATATGTGCAAAATTGCTTCGCAATTATTGCACGTATCAAGGTAAATTAACCTTGCTCTACGGAAAAATCTTACGATTTTTCCTATGCAATAAAAAAATAGATTAAATTTGTGCCTCCTAAAAAAAGAGGTTTTTTTTTAATCTACTAATATATCCTAACATATTTTTCTTTAAAAATCAACATTTTTTTCAAAAACTTTTATATTTATATTGTAAACATCTTTGTAAGATATTAGTTCTATAATTTATTAGCATGTCATATTATTACTTAAAAGGAGTTATGCTTTATGTTTGTATATAATGTAAAAATACGTTCTGGTAAAATTTTTAAAATTCTATTTGCTTTAATGTTTATTGTAATAATTGCAATAACCTCTCTTGCAATATATAAAACGTTTTTCAGTTCCAAAACTAATATAAACATGAACGATGTCTATGAAATTCCCGTAACAAATTATACCAACATCTTAAAAGCCGTTCACGACGATATGAACAATTATATTGGTCAAAAAATTAGCTTTTCTGGATATATTTATAGAGTTTATGACTTAAAAGATAATGAATTTATTTTAGCTCGTGATATGGTCGTAGATTCAAAGCATCAAACATTAGTCGTAGGTTTCCTTTGTAACTCAGAAAATGCTAAAAACTTTGACAATGGTACATGGGTTAGCATAGTTGGAGAAATAAAAAAAGGGTATTATCACGGAGATATACCCATTATAGAAATTAGTTCCATCGAAAAAATAACAAAGCCAAAAGACGAATATGTCTACCCACCTGACGATTACTATATTCCAACAACTAGCCTATTATACAATAGTTCTTATTAGACTTCGTTAAAGTTTCGCAATCATTATCCTTTACCAAAACTGTATCCTCTATTCTAACTCCAAACCTACCTGGTATGTAAATGCCAGGTTCGTTTGTTATAACCATATTAGTCTTTAAAGTTCTTTCATTTTTAGGCGATAAAACAGGACACTCATGTACCTCGAGTCCAACTCCATGTCCAAGAGCATGAACTAACTCGTAATCATTTATCTTAAAATTGCCCTCAAAAATTTTTGATATAGTCTTAATATTTGCACCATCTTTTATCTCGCCTAAAACCATATTTTGATTATCTAAAACCAAATCATAAATTTCTTTAAAGCTATCTTGTACAAAATCAACAAATATAGTCCTTGTCATATCAGAGCAATATCCTTTATAAACGCATCCCATATCAATTGTAATAATATCACCGAGACTCTATCTTCCTATCAGATGGAGTCGCATGTGGTATAGCCGAATTTGCGCCAGATGCAACAATAGTTTCAAAACTTGTCCCACTTGCACCATTTTCTTTAAAGTATTTTTCAATCTCATTTGCAATTTGCTTTTCTGTCATACCTTTTTTTATATAATTTAACATATATGTAAAACAATTATCAGTAATTTCACAAGCCTTTCGTATATATGAGATTTCCCCTTCATCCTTTATTTGTCTTTGTTTTTCTATTATTCCTTCAGTCTCAACAAGTTCATTTATTTTATATTTGTGCATAAACTCCTTGTATTTAGCAAAAGTTACGTAATTTTCTTCAAAGCCAACATTTTCGCAAAACATAAAATAATTTTCATAATCTTCAAGTGAAAGTTCCCTTATATTAGTAATAACAATCTCGTCTTCAATTGTAAGAACTCTTTTTACATCTTCTATATATCTATCATCCGTTATAAATATATTTTCTCTTAAAGTTAATAACAAAATTCCCTCTGCATCTATATTTGTTAAATACTTAATATTTATAGGATTTGATATTATCATTCCTTGTATGTTCTGAGATTTTAGGCTATTTCTTATCCATCTTATTCTCTCATTCATACATTTTCCCCCTTTACTAATACATTCCCAAAGTAAATATTTTTGCTAAAGCAATAAATATATATTGGAACGGAACAATCATATTAATAATACTTGCAACAACTATAAAAGGTCCAAATGGTATGTATTCACTCTTCTTTTTAATTCTCGAAATAAGTAAAAATATACTAACAATTGCCGCAAAAAGGAAAGACATTAGAGTTATTGTAATAATATTTACAAAACCAAAATAAAGTCCAAGAGCCCCCATAAACTTGACATCGCCAAATCCCATTGCCTCTTTTCCTGCAACGATTCCTCCAATTAAAGTTATTATTAGGAAAACTCCTCCTCCAAAAGCCATACCGAAGTAGTGCTTGATTAATAAGATTCATACTGTAAAATCCTGATAAAAAGCAAAATGCTAGTCCTACTTCAAAAATCGTTAAATTAAGTCTATTTGGTATAATTTGATACTTATAATCAATCGTTAACGCCGTTATTAACATTGGCATCAATATTGTATATTTTATAAGAGGTATATTGTTTAAAAATTGTTTAGAAATACCATTTATGCTAAGAAGTGCAAGATATAGTATTACAGTAATAACCATTAATGGATAATTTACCTTGAATTCTTTAAAAATATCTTTTGAGATAACAGGTTTATGTTCTGGCATTCTCTTTATGCACCACGCTGTAATTTGACTTGATATAACACCTAAAATGCAAAATAATACATAATACAATATGTGTATATTATTTATATACATTTTCTAATCATTCTCCTTTTTCGTTAAATATCTTTTAATTATAAAATTTTCAATTGGTCTTTTTATTTTCGTAATAATCATTTCATTTTCATCGATTGGCTTAGAAAGAATAGAAAACATTTTCATCCTATTCGCCCCTATTACATCCGTAAAAATTTGATCTCCGAACTACAGCAATTTTACTTGTATCCTCTATTTCTAGTATTTTTTGTACTTTCTTAAAACCACCTTTTAAAGGTTTTTTCGCGAAATTGATATACTCTATATTTAACTCCTTCGATATCTTGTCTATTTTTTTCTTTTTATTTGTATTTGATAGCATATATAACTTTATGCCATTATTTTTCATTTCCTCTCTCCATGCTTTTACACCATCTAACAGCTCTCTCTTAGAATTAATTAGAGTATTATCAAGGTCAAGAATAATTGCTTCTATATTATTTTTCCTTAAAAAATCAACTGTAATTTTCGTAACATTATCTATATATTTTTTAGGATAAACTAGCATAAATTTTAACTCCTTTATTTTCAAATACATTGTATCAAATACATAGTATTCTTGTCAAACAATATTTATGCTTTTTTAGTGTTATATGATTTTATCATTTCTTTAGTTAATAAAAAGTAATAAAACACATTTATCGCAATACATTTATATTATGAAACGACTTAAACTTTTCTTATTTAATACATTTATTTTAACAATAACCTCACTATTTATGAGTTCAATAAATATGTTCTTTAGCGTATATGTTGCAAACAAGATAGGTAGCGAAGGTTCTCGGGATATTTGAACTATTAATGTCAATTTATACCTTTGGAGTAACTTTTGCAAACTCTGGCATAAGCCTTGCAGCAACAAGAATAGTTGCAGAAGAACTAGACCGGAAATGATGGACGAGGGATAAAAAGTGCAATGCGAAAATGTATAACATACAGTTTATGTTTTGGCACACTCGCTTGCATACTACTTATCATATTTGCGCCATACTGTTCTTCATGCCTTTTACATGGTAAAGTTACAAACGCACCAATATATGTAATGGCAATAAGCCTTCCATTTAACTCACTAACAACATCTCTTAGCGGATATTTCACAGGAGTAAGAAGAGTATCAAAAACCTCCATAAGCCGAGTATTAACAATGTGTTTGCAATTTGCACTAACCTGCTACTTTTTGTATATTTTACCTTACACAGATTTAAGTATAGTATGCACATACATAATACTTGCATCTACCATTGCCTCACTTTTTGAATTTGTATTTACATACATACTTTATGTAAAAGACAGAAATAAAATAAAAAACATAAATAAACCATCTAAAGAAAATATCTTAATGAAAATACTAAGAATAGCTTTTCCAGTTGCAATAACCTCTTATGTTCGCTCAGGGCTATCAACAATAAAACAGCTATTAATTCCATTTAGCCTAGAGAAACACTCTGAAGCATGCGACAAAGCATTATCAGAATATGGATTAATAAACGGGATGACAATGCCAATACTCATGTTCCCATGTATAATCATAAGCTCATGTGCAAGCCTTCTCATCCCAGAATTTGCCAGATATAACATAAAAAAAGATTATGACAAAATGAATAAAGTAATTGTTTTAATATTTAAACTTACATCCTTTTTTAGCGTTTGTGTGATTCGGAATCTTTTTAACCTTTACAGAAGAAATATGCTATCTATTTTACAATAACATAGAAATTGCAGAATTTTTAAGTATCCTTGCACCACTCGTTATACTCATATACTTAGACAAAATAATAGACGCAATGTTAAGGGGCTTAGATAAACAAGTAGGTGTTATGTTTTGCAATATATTCGATTTATTTTTAACAATAGTATTAATATATTTACTTGTACCAGTTCATGGAATTTATGGCTATCTTGCAATTATCGCTATAAGTGAAATACTAAACTTTACAATAAGTCTAATACAATTATATAAAGTAACCAAATTTAAGTTTGACTATATTTCTTATGTATTTATTCCGCTTCTTTTGGTCTTTGCAACTAAATTATTATTTGACTCGATAGATAATTATATAGAATATGATACAAGTTTTGTAATTATAAAAATCTGTATATTTATAGCAATTTACGTAGTTTTATTTATTTCGTTTAACATTATAAAATTCATACGAAATAAAGTACATCGGAATTATTTGCTATCTGCATTTCTAATAAGAAAAAAAGAGGGAAACTTTTTCTATCAAGTTCCCTCTTTAAACAATTGCTAAAGCAACCGTCTAGATTACATTTTAGATTTTATCTCCTCTAGTGCTCTTGCAAGTTGGTCTGGACAAGATGTTCCTCTCATACCGCATGGTATACCTTTTAAAGTATTAATAACCTCGTCAATTTTCTTTCCTTCTACAAGTTTACTAACTCCAACAGTATTTCCTGGACATCCTCCAACAATTTTAACTTTTTTTACAATATCTCCATCAAGTTCTATAATAAATTCACTAGAACAAACTCCTTCTGGGCTATATCTATATTCCATACTACTCTTCCTTTCATATTTTATGTATCTATACTTCTCTTGCAAGTACAATAGTTCTTAAATTGTAATCCTCTGTACAAGTAGATAGTATAACTTCTGCTTTTCCTTCAGTATCGCTTTTTACGAAACTTGTATCTGAAGCATCAGCTTGGAAGCAACTATAAATTTCATACTTAACTTCTCTTCCTGATAAGTCTGTTATATATATTGCGTCACCATTTGATAATTTATTCAAATCTGAGAAAAATAATCCATTTCTATAGTTATGTCCTTGAATCCATGTAGCTCCCGGCTGGTTAACTCCTGGTCCCATAAGATATCCAAGTGCAACTTTTAAAGCATTTGTTGTTGATTTTGCTAGAATTGGATATTCAATTTTTATTGCTGGTATTGATAACGTTCCAATTACATCATATCCATAATATTTAGGTTTAGAGGCATTACTACTTCCACCTTGATTATCTGTTGGTAGTGTTGGAATATCTCCTCCTCCTATAACAATATTTCCATCAGGTACACTTTCTTGTGGTGTACTTACATTATTTTTTACTGCATTTTGGAAATCTCCTACAGCATTTTGTGCGCCAGCCTCTATATTATGTTTATTTAAAATAGAGTATCCAAAATATCCAATAAGGAAAATTATCGCAATGATTGACACTATTAATAATCCAGTTAGTAAGGTATTAAATTTACTATTAAACATATTAATCCCTTCTTTCATTAGAATATTCCCATATATCTATATTATAACATATTTTTCTTATTTTGTATATATTTTTAGACTATTTTTTCGCCTAACGTTTTGCCCGCAAGTATATGAAAATGCAAATGTTCAACCGTTTGACCTGCATCTTTTCCGCAATTAGTAATAACTCTGAATCCAGTTTTATCAATGTTTTTTTCTTTTGCAATTTTATTTATTACCTCAAACACTTTACCGAATTGTAACTCCATCAGATTCTATAACCGATGAAATATGTTTTTTTGGTATAACTATAATATGAATAGGTGCTTGTGGGTTTATATCATTGAAAGCTAAAACTTCACTATCTTCATAAACGATATTACTTGGTATTTCTTTATTAACAATCTTACAAAAAATACAATTTTCTTCCAAGTTTATGCTCCCCTTTCTTATAACAATTATTTTATTAAAACAGCTTTAATACGTCTAACTCCAGCCGATGATGCTTCCTCTTTCTTTATCTTAAATGTTCCTAAAACTCCAGTATGTTCAACATGAGGGCCACCGCATATTTCTTTACTAAAATCACCTATTGTATATACTTTAACTCTATCGCCATATTTGCTTTCAAATAGTCCCATAGCTCCGCTTTTCTTTGCGTCATCATAGCTCATTTCTTCACAAGTTACAGGTAAATCTCTCTTAATTTGTTCGTTAACTATTCTTTCAACCTCGTCTAATTCTTCTTTTGTAACTTTTTGAGGATGAGCAAAGTCGAATCTTAGTCTTTCGCTTGTTATATTAGAGCCTTTTTGAGTTGCGTGTTCTCCTAAAACAATTTGTAATGCTTTATGAAGAAGATGTGTTGCTGTATGATAAGCAATAGCTTCTTCGCTTTGGTCTGCTAAACCACCTTTAAATTTTTGCTCTGAACCAAGTCTTGATTTTTCTTGGTGTTCCTTAAATAATTTATCAAATGTCTCTAAATCAACTTTAAATCCATTTTCCTCTGCAATTTCCTTTGTTACTTCTGGTGGGAAGCCAAAAGTCTCATATAATCTAAATACTTCCTCTGCTGAAAGAATATCAATATTTTTTTCTTTAAGTTTAATTAGTTCTTTTTGTAATTCTTTTTCTCCATTTTCAAGAGTCTTTATAAACTTATCTTTTTCTTCTATAATTGTGTTTACTATATTTTGTCTATTAGTTTCAAGTTCTGAATACATTTCTTTTAAAACATCAATATAATAATTTATAATTTCTGGTAATAAATCAAGATTTACTCCAAGTTTGTTTAGATGTCTTATCATTCTTCTTATGAGTCTTCTTAAAATATAACCTCTATCAATATTACTTGGCTTTCCTCCGTCTGCAATTACCATCATACTAGCTCTTAAATGTTCTGTAACAATTCTTCTGCTTTGTATATTATCATTGACTGCTAAACTTTGCAATTTATCCATAACTGGTTTAAATAGCTCTGTATCAAAAGGAGTTTCTTTTCCTTGTAATAACATTGCCATTCTCTCTAAGCCAAGACCTGTATCAACATTTCTTTGCTTTAATTTAGAATATGTACCATCGTCATTTTTATAATATTCCATAAATACATTATTCCAAATTTCTACATATTTTCCGCAACCACAAGAAGGGTTACAGTCTTTTGAGCATGGCTGTTTTCCTGTATCATAGAATATTTCTGTATCAGGTCCACAAGGTCCAACATCTCCTGCTATCCACCAGTTATCGTCTTTTCCAAAATAGTATATTCTATCTTCTGGCATACCGAACGCTTTTCCAAATTTCTGCTGTTTCTTCGTCTCTTGGAGCATCACTATCTCCTTTAAAGCATGTAACAGATAGCTTTTCTATAGGAATATTAAGCTCTTTTGTTAAAAATTCCATGCTATATGATATTGATTCTTTTTTGAAATAATCTCCTAATGACCAATTACCAAGCATTTCAAAAAATGTTAGGTGTCTATTATCTCCTACTTCATCTATATCTACTGTTCTTAAACATTTTTGATAATCTGCAAGTTTTGTTCCCTCAGGGTGCTTTTCTCCAAGTAAATAAGGAACAAGTGGGTGCATACCAGCTGTTGTGAACAAAACAGATGGGTCATTTTCTGGAATTAGTGGGCTACTAGGAATTATATGATGTCCTTTTTCCTTAAAATAATTTAAAAATTTATTTCTAATTTCAATTGCCTTCATTATTTTTTATCTTCCCTTTCTATTTTTTGTTTGCTGTCAAATAAATGTTAAATCTTATTTTGAAGTTGAACCAAATCCTCCACTGCGAACGCCTTCTGCAATATCATCATCGGCTAAAAGAAATTTTTCAAAAATTGCTTGCCCAATACATTCGCCTTTTTTTATTTGTACATCTTCGTCTTTTATATTATAAAATGCAAACATGATATGTCCATCATTATCAACATTTCCATAATAATCACTATCTACAACTCCAATGCTATTTGCAAGAATTAATCCTTTTTTCTTTGGATTTGAGCTTCTATTACATATTTTCAAATATTCGTCTTCTTGCATATATGCCTTTAATCCTGTTTTAACAAGTGTTGGAGCCATACCTTTCTTAAATGATGGTATAACAACATCTTCTGCTGATTCTATATCATATCCAGCTGAATATTTTGTTTTACGTACTGGTAAATTTATTCCCTTATTTTCAAAACCTTTTGCTATTTCAAATCCTCTTACTCTTCCCATTTTTTCTAATCATTCCCCTCTTAAATATTTCGTTTATTATATCACAACATTTCTAAAAAATCTATATATCTTTTATTCCGTTCTTAATGCTATAACTGGATCCTTCTTAGATGCTGCTCTTGCAGGTATTAATCCACCAATAAGAGTAAGTATAACACTTAATATGACTAATATAGCTGAATTTTTCCAGTAAAGTGTTACATATAATGGAATATTTCCTGTAAAATGATGTAATACAGAATTAATTGGTGGAATTAAAGCATACGAAATTCCAATACCAAAAGCACCTGCTAGTAAACCAATTATAAATGTTTCTGCATTAAATATCGAAGAGATATTATGCTTTGATGCACCAATTGCCCTTAAAATGCCAATTTCTTTTGTTCTTTCATAAACAGAAATATATGTAATTATTCCTATCATGATAGAAGATACAATAAGTGAAATAGATACAAAAGCAATTAATACGTAAGTTACTGCATTTACAATTGTTTTTACTGAACCCATAAGTATTCCAGTTGTATCTGTATAATTTATTACTTTATCGTCATTTCCTGTTTCTTCCATTTCATTATTATATGAATCTACAAAATCCATAAATCTTTCTTTTCCATCAAAGCTATCGAAATAAAATGAAATATATGTTGGTTCTTCTTTATCTTGATATCCAAGTGCTTTTAAGTTTGTACTAGCAGAACTTTCAGTATTAGACATCATTGCTGATACAACTCTTGTTATCTCTTCTTCTGTTATTTTTAACTTAAATGCACTAGATATTTTATCTTGGTCTACATTAAAGGCTGAAGCAAAACTATTTGTTAAATTACTCGTTAGTTCCCCAATTTTTGTTAAAATAGTCTTTTTCATTACCGCTTCTGTCATTCCCCTTGCCATAGTATTTCCTACTTCACCAATTTCACTACTATTCAAAAAGGCTGTCATTATAGGTTCTAATAATTCTTTATCAACTTTTGCCTTATCAACTACCTTATTTGGAATTTGTGGTACAACTGTATTTCCATTTGGAACTATATTTGTATCTAGATTAATATTATTTTTATTTTGCATCATTTCATTTACATTTTGTGGTAAATTTGTTCCACCCATATCAGGAATTACAAGTGATTGTGTCTTTATATATGTTGTTATATACATTTGTAGTAAGCTCTTTAACATACCAGCATACGCTGTTTTAAAAGTATCTTTTGGAATTACATAATTTTTTTCAAGTGTAGATAACATATTTGATACTTCTGATTTATTTAAGTAATTATTTACCGTTTTTTCTACATCATTTATTCCAATTTCTCCCTTTATACTATCAAACATACCATTTGCTAAGGTATTTAATGTGTCTGAAAATGCTTTTTTAGCAGGCGATATATCTGTTGTTATAGAATTATTTATCTCCATCATGTAATTTTCTGTTTGTTTTTGTAAAGCATTTTGATCTATTTTTATATTAAATGCACTTTCTAGTTTTTTACTGTCAATACTAACTAAATCTTCAAAATTTAAGTCAAACTTTTTATTTTTTTCGTCAAATTTCGTTCCTGAAAAGACATCTATTTCAGTATCTTCCAATTGTTTTTTTACTATATCTGTTTTAGACGAATTGTCTATAATATAATCAATTAAATCACTTGTATAAGATACTCCTGGATTTAACATCATAGTTGTAACTCCTTCTTTTGGAGCAACTATACCTACAATTTTTAAACGTATAGCATTATCATAAAGATTTTTTAAATATTCCTCGTCTTCTGACATATCTTCATATACATCATATTTTTCATTATATCTATATGTATCTGTAGGCATTATAAGTCTAAGGTCGACATTCATTAAATCTTCATACGAAAGTGTAAGTGGTTCATTATTTATATTTACGGTTTCTCCGTTCATTATTTTTGTTACAATATTAGATAATTCGTCTGTATTTCTTAATCCAAGTGAATATACAAGTAAGTCTGAAATTGTATTTGGTTCTGATAATACTATCATCATTTCATCATATTTTTCTGGCAAGTGTCCAACTAATATATCATAAGAATTTTTTATTGCTCCTTCGTCATTTATCATTTGAGAATATGTTGAAGTAAATGTACTCATAACGGTTGACGAATATGTTGAGCTAAACAAATTACTAGGATTCAATTTAGCAATTTTTTTAGTTGCATCAACTGTATAAATTAATGGATCTATGCCATATACATAAGAAATACATGATATATCGTTTCCTATTTTATCATAATTATTATTTAAGTGTTCATTAAAACTTTTTAAATCGTTCGTGCTTAAGCTAGATAACATTGTAGAAATATATTGTTCCTCTTTTACAATTCCTTCTTCGTTTTTTTCATGTTCCTCTGTGGTCATTGCAAGTAATGCACCAGTTATATCCGTCGTTTCTTGCATAATCGTAAGAGGATAAGATGTTAATGTATCTTCCTGAATACTATCAACATACGCTTGAAAACCATTTGAAACTGCCTGAACTAATGCAATTCCTATAATTCCGATTGAACCTGCAAAAGAAACCAAAACTGTTCTTCCTTTTTTGGTTAATAAATTATTTAGGCTTAGTCTAAATGCTGTCCAAAATTTCATTGATGTTCTACCAATTTTTGATGTATCTTCTTTTTGTGGTTCTTCATTTGTTAAAATTGGATTAGAGTCTTCTGTAATTGTTCCATCTAATATGCGAATTATTCTGCTAGAATATTGTTTTGCAAGTTCTGGATTATGTGTTACCATTATTATTAATTTATCTTTTGAGATTTTTTTCAAGATTTCCATTACTTGTACACTGATTTTAGTATCCAACGCACCTGTTGGTTCGTCTGCAAGTATTATATCTGGATTATTTACTAATGCTCTTGCAATAGCAACTCTTTGCATCTGACCTCCAGATAATTGGTTTGGCTTTTTATGTATTTGAGCCTTTAAACCAACTTCTTCTAAGGCTTTTATTGCTCTTTGTTTTCTTTCTTTTTTAGATATTCCACCTATAGTTAAGGCAAGTTCTACATTTGATAAAACAGTTTGATGTGATATTAAATTATAGCTTTGAAATACAAATCCTATTTTATAGTTTCTGTAAGCATCCCAATCTCTATCTTTAAACTGTTTTGTCGATTTGCCATTTATTATAAGGTCTCCAGAGGTATACCTGTCAAGACCACCTATTATATTTAATAACGTTGTTTTTCCACAACCACTTTGACCTAAAATAGAAACAAATTCTGATTCTCTAAACTTTAAAGTTATTCCCTTTAATGCTTCTACTTTTTCGTCTCCTGAAACATAAGTCTTTCTTATATTTTTTAATTCTAGCATTTATATCTCCTTTTTGACAAGAAAAGGTACTTTAAAACCAAGTACCCCCCTTTTTACATTTTACATGTAATATTATATAATTTTGGACATAACTTTGTCAATACTTAAATACGCAATTGTTATGTTTTAGTTATTCATAACATTTTCTTCTACTGGCACATCTACATTAGTATCTTCCTCTTGCTTTTGATTTTCTTCTCTTTTTGCCTCAAGTTCTTTTATTAAGTTTTGTAACTGTTCTATATCTCTACCAATTTGTCCCCAATCATTTGAATTATTAGATTCAGTCAAATTATTATTTGCTCTAATAATCATATCAATTAAACCTTCTACCGTGCTTGTATCTGTAACTTCAATATCAACAGAAGAATCAGAAGATAGTAAATTTTTTAATGCCTCACTAAATTCATTTCCTATTGCGACTCTGTTTCCAGATGCAACTATTATCTTTTTTAAAATTGGCACACTGTTTGTCTTTTCATTTAAAGAAGTTTGATATATTGGTATTACATAAAGTATTGTGTTATCAATTGGAACAATTACCATTTCTTTTGTAATTCTCGTTCCTGTAACATTTAAGCTCGATATTTCATTTGAAATTCTTTCGTCTTGCCCTATAAGGCTATCTAACTGCATAGGTCCTACTACACTGCTATCATTTGAGAATTTATATAAAGTTAGCACATTTTTTCCTTCATTAACTGTACCTACTAAATAAGCGTTCATACTATTTTTTTCAAACATATTATATCCTATGACTAACCCAACTTTACCTTCTTCTGAGTCTACAGTTTTTAGTGTTGTATATATTGGAGTCATTTGTGTTGTAGTGTTTGCTGTAATTAAGTTAGAATATGACGCAATTTGCCATACATCATTTGCTCTATATAAAACATCTGCAGATACATCATGATATTTTGTTAGCATTTCAGCTTGTATATTATATAGAAATTCAGAATAAGTAAAATATTTTGAAATTTCTTCTGGTATTTCGCTTTCTTCTTTAAATAATTGGTCGTACATATTATTGTAAACCATTGCAATTGGGTCTGTTTTATCTGTAATATAAAAGTTTGTATCTCCATCGTAAGCATTTATTATTACTTTTACAGAATTTCTAATATAGTTGATTTCTTTTGTTTCATTTTCATAGACAAACTTAGTTTTTTGTGAATATGGATATTCATTAGATATTGTATAAGCATCTAATACCCAATATAAATTTTCGTCATCCCCTAAAACTAGATATGGCTTTTCGTCATATATTAAATATGGCATTATTTTTTTAGCTCTTTCTATAATATTTCTATTAAGTAAAATTTTGCTATCAGCTTTAGATAAAAGTATCTTCAAATTTCTATTTTTTATAGAAAGTGCCATTTTGTCTATGAAATCTAAATACATTCCTCCATCGCCGTTATATACATAAGTTTCGTTTCTAGTTGATGTTGTTGGATAATCAAATTCTCTTTGGTCTTCTGATATAGTAATTATACTATTTGTCTCTAATCCATAATAAATTCTAGGCTCGCTTACTTCTTGCTGTGCAAAATCTTTAGAAAGATATAATGTATTTCCATTTTCGTCTGTCTCACTTGCAGAAACTAAAATTGTTCCGTATCCATGAGTATATTCGTCTCCTTGGCTATTATAAGTTGTATTTTCTCTATTTATTTCTCTTGCAGAAACATATATTAGTTTGTCATTATAGTAAGTTGGTTTTGCTGAATTATAGGTATAATATCCAGTATTCGTCTGTGTTTGTAATAAATTATCTAGCACTATTTTTTCCGTAGTAATTGGAATATTATCAATTACTTTTTTATTCTTGTCTGCTTCTTCTCTTGTAATTGTTCCTGTACTGTTTAATTCCTTTTCTTCTATTTTTAAATTATATGCAGTTTTTGTAAAATCTATATTTGTATTTATGTAAAATTTTTCCTTATCTAGTTCATTACCACTTACAAAAATCATATTATATCCAACAACTACAAAGAATAATGTAGCAAGGTATATTGGCACAATAGAAAGAGATTTTATAACATTTTTTACATTATCTTTTCTAAAATATCTAATTGCCATGAATACAGAAATTATTATAATTACACCTAAGATTCTATATCCCCAAAGTTTAATACTACTATCTATCGTTCCTGCACCAACAAGCCCTGTTTTGGATGTGTCGTTTATATTTAAAAAGCTATCTAATACTATATTTTGCATATTAAATAACATTATTAGCACAATTAGTATAGTAATTATCATAATATTAACCATTACAAGTTTAACAATTATATTATTTTTTAGGGTTTGTCCGTCAATTCCTCCATCAAAATATACATTAAATGTTATTATATAGTATATCGCTATATATATTGTAAGTCCTATAATTATTGCAATAAGGTAAAATAATGCACTTCCTATAAGTGGTGCTTGAAACATATAATAACCCACATCTAAATTAAATATTGGGTCTGCAATTCCAAACTGTGCATTATTCAAAAATAATATTATTTTTTCTAAAAATAAATCTGGTACTATTATAGTTGTAATTAGTGCACAAATTAATGCAATTGACTTATTAGGGAGTTTTGGCATTTCTTTCTTTTCTTGTTCAAAGAATTTTTTAAGTCCTGCTTTTATAAATTTATTTGTAATATAAAATGCAAGAAATACAAATATAAAATTTGCTATGCCAAAGTAAATTTTGTACTTTACATTTTGCATAAAAATATTAACATATTCCTCACCAATTTCAAATATCTCTAAGTAATTTGCTCTATATATAATAGATGCACCAATTGAAAACAAAGCAAGAGCAATTAAAACTATAATTGTTCTTGTTCTTAACTTTTTATTTCTTTTTTCTTCAGTATTATTTTGATTTTCAACTTCTGACAATAAACTATGTCTCCTTTCATAAATTATATAATTGCTTTTGTGAAATCTTCTGAGTTAAAAATTTCCATGTCATCGATTTTTTCTCCTACACCGATAAATTTTACAGGTATCTTATTTTCATTTACAATACCTATAACTACTCCTCCTTTTGCAGTTCCATCAAGTTTTGTAAGTACGAGTCCAGTTATATTGCTAACTTGTTTGAAGGCTTTTACTTGCTCTATTGCATTTTGTCCTGTTGTAGCGTCAATAACAAGAAGTGATTCTTTATCAGCATCTGGTAATTCCTTTTCTATAACTCTTTGTATTTTTTCAAGCTCGTCCATCAAATATTTTTTATTATGAAGCCTTCCAGCTGTATCACATATTAAAACATCAACATTTTCTTCTTTAGCTCTTTTTATTCCCTCATATACGACTGATGCTGGGTCTGCATTTTCGTCTTTTTTTATTATATCACAATTTGCGCGTTTTGACCATACTTCAAGCTGTTCAACCGCTGCTGCTCTAAATGTATCTGCTGCAACAACCATTACTTTTTTTCCATCTTTTTGCAATCTATTTGCAATTTTACCAATTGAAGTAGTTTTTCCTACTCCGTTTACTCCTACAATTAACATTACTGATGGTTTTGTATTTAATTTAAGACTATTATCACATATATCTAATATATTCTGCATTTCTTCTCTTAATGCCTGTTTTACCATTTCTACATCTTTAATATTATCTTTTTTTATTCTTTGTCTTAACCTAGAAATTATCTCTAAAGAAGTATCCATGCCTATATCAGACATAATTAACGCCTCTTCTAATTCTCCGAAGTAACTCTTCGTCTACTTTTCTAAATGTGCTAAAAACACCATTTATCTTTTCGTCAATATTATTTTTAGTTTTATTTAATCCTTGTTTTAATTTATCAAAAAAACCCATTTGCTTAATTCATCCTTTCAATAATTACATTATCTATAACTAACACATAGCTAATTTTTAAATAAATATATAATATAATATCATTTTTTTGTAAATTAGTCAATTTTGACTGCATTAACTACTACACGTCTATTACTGCTACTATCACATGTTATAAGAGTAATAATGTTATTTTCATAATTAATATTGTCTTTATTCATATCAAACTTAACTTTACTTTTTCTAATTGCTTCATTGATATAATTTATTTTATCTTCTTGGTTTGCAAAATTCTTTTTTAAAGTATCAAAAGTTGGTTCAAAATTTGAGCTAGCAAATACTTTATAAATATAGCAACCATTATTTGTATAAATTTCAACATTTACGTCAGTTCCAAGTGTTCCATTATTTATTTTATGTAAATTTGCAAACATTCTAGCATTTTTCATATTATGCCCATAAATTACAGTATTTGCATCTTCAAAATTTGCATTAGCCTTGCTATCTACAAATATACTACCAGATAAACTAAAGTTTTTATATATATCCTTTTTTAAATAATATTCGTCAGTTTCGCCTTGTAAAATAGGATAATTAATATATGTATCTTTAATTCTAATCCAGCCAATTATATCACTATTTGTATTTCTCAAAGTATTAAAATCAACATTAATTAAATCATTTTCTGGTTCTTCTTTATTTTCTGTAATGACCTCAGAATATAACCCTTCTTCTAATTCCTTAGTTTCTTTATCACTTTTGAGCCATATAAAAACATTATACCCTGAATATAAAAATGCACATATAAAAATAACCAAAAGTATATTAATCCATATTTTCTTTTTCATAGCATACATCTCCATTTTCCTGTTTTTTGTCTAATATGAATTTGGAGTTAATTCATATTAGACAAAAAACAGGAAATATAATAAATCATATTTCCTGAAAAAATTACTTTTTTTTATTTCATATTTTAGTGTTTTGTTTTTGCATTAATCTTACCTTTTTTGCAGATAAGAACTATTATGCCGATTAAAGAAACGTTCATAATAACAGCAAATAATCCAATTGCGATATCACCTGTCTTTGGAGCAACGCTGTCTTCATCCTCTTTATTTCCATCATCTGGTTTTGTAGGAGTCTCTTGTTCTTGGTCTCCATTTCCTTCATTATTGTCATTATCGTCTGTCTCATTGCCATTATATACTGGGTCATCAGGATTTGCAGTACCTGTTCCACTTCCTCCGTTGCCATTTACACCTGGTTTATTTTCTGGTTTATTCTTCTCAGCTTCTTTATATTCTTCATAGAAATCTTTATATTTATCTTCTATATTGTCGAAATCTTCTCCAATTTCAACTTTTGCATCTGTTCCGTCTGTTGTGCTAACAAGTACAAGACTTCCTGTTTCTTTGAGTATTGTATTTCCTTCGCTATCTGAACTTGTATATAACACTTTACCATCGCTTATTTTAAATGTATAGAACTCTACTACATTTGTTATATTTAATGGGTTTCCATGTATATCTTCTGTTGGTTTATCCATTACATATATTGTATATTCTCCATCTTCTAGTCCTGTAAATTCTACCTTACCAGTAGATGTTACGATGTCACCAACATTTGAAACTAAGCCATTTTCATCTTTTCTTGTTAGTAAAACCTTCATTCCAGCTATAAAGTTTGCTTTTTGGTCAACTGTATAAACTGTAAGATTTGTCTTTCCTGATACAACTGTTACATTACACTCTTCGTAAATTGTATCACTTCCTTTATATCTTGCAGTAATAACAGCATTTCCTGGTGCTACTGGTGTAATTTCACCACTGTTTTTATCTACTTTAACTACTTTAGTATCACTTGATTCCCAAGTTACATATTTTGCATCTGCATCATCTGCATGTTCTGGATATAATGAAACTCCTATTTTTACCTTTTTATCTGTATCTTTTATAATTAAGTCTAAAGGATCTAATATTACACCTTCTACAGCAATTGGTGTAACATTTACAGTAACTTGTGCTGATACTCCATCTGCTGTTGCAGTTATTGTAGCTGTTCCTGCTTTTTTAGCTGTTACTTTTATAGCATTTTCAGCTCCATCTATTTTAGATAGCTCAACTATACCTTCTGGAGAAGCTGACCACTTAACATCTTTATATGTTGCAGTATCTGGAGAAACAACTGCTTCTAATGTAGTATCATCATTTCTTTGTAATGTAATTGTTTTCTTTCCTTGTGATGTAATTACTTTTTCTCCATTAATTTCAACTTCTTTTACTGGAGTTTTTACAACTTCTATAGTAATTGGGTCGCTTTCATGACCGTCACAATTAGCTTCTTGACAATATACTTTTGCAGTTATAGTTGCTTTTCCAACTTTTTTAGCTGTTACATATCCTGAATCGCTAACGTCTACAAATTCACTTCCACTTTTTATTTTCCATTCAACCTTTGATACATTTGGTACCTCATTACCTTGTGCTGTAACTTTTGCATTTAAGTCGACACCTTCGCCAACTTCTAATTTTGTATCTCCATTTTCCTCAACTACTATTTCAACTTTATCAATTTTTACTATTTCCTCTGTTACAGTAACATTATATACTAATTTTGCATTAGCATTATCTTCTGAAACAACAGTAACAACTGCTTTGTTGTTTTCTGGAGTATCTTTATCATATTTTAAGGCTTTAAGTATTAAGTTACCATCCTCATTAATTGTTGCTTCAACTGCATTATTGTTTGTATTGCTACTTACTTTTACCTTTTTATTACTTGCATATTCTGGTACAACATTTATATCTATTTTAACTTCAGATGCTTTTCCTGCAAGTTCTGCTGATGTAGGGTCTACAATTGAAACATTGCGGTTTCCATCGCTATCAGGTTCATAATCGTCTGATAATCCAGTTACACCAGTTTTTACAACTCTTATTTTACATGTATCTGTTTTTCCATCAACTGTTGCAGTAACTGTTGCTTCAACTTTTCCACTTTGTACTAATTTTGCATTTAATGCAGAAACATCTTTTATAGTTATAACTCCGTCTGTTGATATATCTAAGTCACTGCCTGGATTTATACTCCATATAACCTTTTTTAATGAAGCATTATTTGGAGTAACATTTGCATGTAATGTTACATTATCTGCAACATTCATTTCTACAACTTTATCTGAAGTATTCTCTACTTTCATGTTTTCAGATGTAATTTCTACTTTTTCTACATCAACCTTATTAATAGATACTTTTAATGTTGCTGTCTTTTCTTTACCATTTACATCTTTAACAGTTGCAGTAACTGTTGCTGGTTTGTCTGTTCTATAATCTGTTGCAGTTAAATATCCTGATTCTGAAACTTTGATTATATTTTTATCTGTTTCTTCAACTGTCCATGTTACTTTTCTAGTTGCTGGTCTATTAGTAGGTTCTTCTTCGTATATACGATACATATTAGCAATTAAGTTATATGTATCTCCTTTATTTAAGTCTAATGTATAAACTCCATCAGAACCTTTAACTGGTTTTGTATCTTCATCACTTGTAAGTTCTAATTGAAGCTCTGGTAAAACACTTAATGTTATACTACTACTTACTTGATTAAAGTTTTGATCTGTGTCTTTTTCCTTCATTGGCTCATATTTTCCATTGCTCCATTTCATTGGTGTAGCAACAACATAATATGAGTGTTTATCATTTTCTAAAGAAACATTTTCAATTGTTAATGTTTTCTTGTTTTGTCCTTCTAATTTTTTGAATTCTTCATTTGTTCCCTTTGATTCATTTACATACCATTCATATTGAACATAGTCTGGATGGTTATCAGCAGTTGCATTGCTTGGATCAAAGTTTTCGTCTTTTGTTTCTTCAAAATCTCCGCCTGTTACCATGACTATTGGTTCAATTTCAACTTTATCTCCTACAACGCTTTCGAATTCTGTTTTATCGTCTGGGAAAGTTATAGCAATGTTTGGAACTTCAAAATCACTGCTTAAACCTTTTGCTTCTTCTTCTTCATGTATTTCTTTTGCTACAAATCCAACATCTAGTAATGTAGCTGAATTTAAGCTGTCATATCCTATTGTTAATGTTTCGCCTGATTTATTATCTATTTTTTGTCTAACATCATCTAATGTTATATAGTCTATTTCATATCCTTCGTCTGGTGTAATTGTTATTGTTTTAGAATTTCCTTCGTTTAATTTAACAATACCATTTGCACCTTCAAGAACTGTACTTCCTTCTAAAACTTTTCCTCCCTCTGTTGTTCCAATTACAAGTTTTTTCTCTGTTGTTGTCTCAGGTTTATTAGTTTCAATTAATGTAAATGGAGAGAAAGAATCAACTATAAGTATTAATCCTTGACGTGTTACTGTTACATCAATTTCTTCTACTTCCCCTGTTAATTTATCTGTTGCAGGATCTACTTTATAGTGATATGCCTTATATGCAAGGTTTCCACCTTGTGCAAAATCTTCATAAGATGTTCCTTCTGGGAATCCTAAATTAATACGTACGCCTTCGCCTGTTTTTACAACATTTTTCTTACATACTGAAATACTTAAATTGTATGTATTAACTTTTGTCGCATTTGCAAAATCGTCTGCATATTCACTTTCTCTAAGAGCTTGCTTCATTTCTTGATCTTGTACATAAGAAGGCTCTGATGTAACTAAAGTTATTCTTGTTTTCAATGAATCTAAGAAATTTTGTGCTTGATTTGGCCCAAGTTCTTCTAGGAACTCTCCCATAGTTTCTTGTGCAATACTTGGGTCGTCTATATCTTCAATTGTCCAATCTTTCATGTCCATATCACTTGAATCCATTAACATTGGTTGTGCATAAACAACTCTATGAACTCCATCTGGTTTAATTCTTCCACATGTTTTGAAGAATACAACACCATAAGTAACTGGTAATGGAACTTTTCCAGTGTCATATCCAACTAAATTTGTTACTTGGAAATTATAGTATGTGCAGTCATCAGCCCACATATCACTTGGTGTGAAGTCAAATTCTACAATTTTTCCTCCATCCCATTTAATATTTGATATATTTGAATATTTTACAGCTGTTGCACCTGCATTTGTTACTCCAACTCCCGCTCCGCTAGATGCAGAAACAACTATACCAGGTTTTGCTCCTTCTTTTGTAAGAGCTAGGTTTTGATCAAATTGTATTGTTATATGGTGAGTTTGTTCTGTATATAGTGAACCACCTTGATATGGTGTACATTTAATTGGATAAGGTGGTGCAACGTAATTTCCCCATTTATTTTCAATTTCATCTGTTTTTACTTTTAAATTGTCTACATTTCCAGTATAGTAAGCAGCACCAGCCATTAGTGCATCATATAGTCTAGCACTCCAATCGCTAAATTCTTTAGTAGGTTCTGGCATACCGTTAACCATTACACGGTCTTGCCATGTTTTATTTTCATATTCTGTTCTTAATGATAAATAAGCAGGTGGAACATCGGTAATTGCAAACTGAGCACGTCTAATTTGAGGTAACTCTAGTCTTACAACTTTGTATTCACCTTTGTCTTCACCATCTGTAACTACTACTGGAGTTGATGGTTCTATTTTTTCCGTAAGAGTTGGCTCGCCAAAACTTGCTGTCCATGGGTCAAGATATGACCAGTTTGTTACTTCCCACTTATCTGTACGTGGTGCATAAGTGAAATATCTAACTATAATATATTTTCCTTCTTTTGCATTTTCTGTAAAGTTTTTATGGTTATAACTTACATAGAATGTTCCGCTGTCGAACATTTCTCCTGTTTGGTCATCTTCTTGTGTATCTTTTTCAACATCTATGTAAAATCCGTCATCTGTTGTAATTTTATAAGAATCTCTTAGTGAATCTGCTGCAAGTACAGGATATTCAAATTCATAATTTGCTGCTGACATAACTTTTGTTGGTATATGATGTCCTGATAGCTGAGCTGCTCCAACTAAGAAGAATTCTCTTGTTTCTTTTCCACTATCTTTTGTATATGTGAATCTTCCCATAGTAGGGTCGTCATGTGTTACATCGACACCATACCATGCTCCGTCAATTTGAACATAATTCCATATATGTGGTTCATTTATTGTTGATTTTGGGTTATAAAGTCCAGTTACACATACGCATGGAATACCTAATCTATCTAGTATTGCTTTAAATGTTCTTGTATAACTTTCGCAAACACCCTCGCCATATATTAAACCATCATAAACTGTTCTTGATGTACTTATTTCAGTTCTATGTTCTGAATTGTGTCCTGTAATTCCATCAATTGCTCTTTCTGTTGGGCTTACTTCGTATTCATGTTTATATATCATGTGTTTTACGACGTAATCATGAGCTTCCCCAACCATTCTAACGATTTCGTCTTTGTTAGAATATTCGCCGTCTTCAATTTCTTCTTGGTCTAATTTTCCTGACTTTATCTTATTAACAACTTCATTAATTTTTTCTTCATATTGTAATACTGCGCCTTGAATTCCGGTACCTTTGCCACCGTTAATAACGCTACATCTGTCTTTGTTCATTCCAGATAATAAATATGAATCACTTCTAGCTGCACCAATTGATGCGTGAAGTCTTCCATCTTTACTTTGTGTTACACGTATTGAAATTTCATCCCAATCAACGTAGAAACATTCTGGATAATCGTTTTGGAAAGCATCTCTTGCTGCACCAAAATATGTTAGCAATTGTTGATTTCCATTTGCAAATAATACAAGTGAAGCTTCGCTTAATGGTTTTGTTTCAGGTGTACTACCAATTTCATAGCTTTCACCTTCCATAAAAATACCTTGTTGATACATATAAAACATTGCATCATAAATTTTTCTAGCATCACCTGTTAGTTGGTTACCAAAATACTCCAGTTTACTTCTTTCTGGCTTAGGTAATGTAGAAGCATAACTTGAATTGAGTAGTGTAATTACTTTAAAGTCCCCCATTAAAAGAGCTAGAACTGTTAAAATAATTAGAAATTTTTGTGTTTTAGTTCTTTGTTTTGTCCTCATAAAATCTCCTTTCATTTTATTTCATTAGTATATTTATTTTATACATTATTATCTTATCACAAGTTTATATCATAAGCAATATATAATTTTACATTTTTTCACTGTACCTTGTATTTTTATATTAATCATGGTAGAATATGTAATTATGGAGGAGAATATATGTTCAAGATTCGTTCAGATTATAAGCCTACTCGGCGACCAACCAAAAGCAATAGAATATTTAGCAAAAGGAATTAAAGACCGGAAAAAAATTCCAGACACTTCTTGGTGTTACAGGTTCTCGGAAAAACCTTTACTATGGCAAATATAATTGAAAAAGTTCAGAAGCCTACTCTTGTTTTAGCTCATAATAAGACCTTAGCAGGACAGCTTTATTCAGAATTTAAGGAATTTTTCCCTGACAATGCTGTTGAATATTTTGTTTCATATTATGACTATTACCAACCAGAAAGTTATGTTGCATCTACAGATACATATATTGAAAAAGATGCTTCAATTAATGACGAAATAGATAAATTACGTCACTCGGCAACTGCTGCCCTTTTTGAAAGAAAGGATGTCATTATTGTTGCTTCTGTTTCATGTATATATGGACTTCGGAGACCCTATTGATTATGAAAATATGATAGTTTCACTAAGACCTGGTATGACAAGGTCTAGAGACGAGATTTTAAAAAAGCTAATAAATATGCAATATACAAGAAATGAAATGGATTTTAAAAGAGGTACTTTTCGTGCTAAAGGAGATATTTTAGAGATATACCCTTCTGACCAAAATGAAAAGGCTATTAGAGTTGAATTTTGGGGCGACGAAATAGATAAAGTTACAGAAATTAACCCATTAACTGGTAAAACTATAGGTTTAAGGCAACATGTTATGATATTCCCTAATTCTCACTATGTTACTGGTGAAGAAAAAATGCAAAATGCCTTAATAACTATCGAAGAAGAGCTTAAGGAAAGAATACAATATTTTAAAGATAATAATAAACTTATAGAAGCTCAAAGAATTGAGGAAAGAACTAATTTTGATATGGAAATGCTTAGAGAAACAGGCTTCTGCCAAGGAATAGAAAATTATTCAAGACATATTAGCGGAAGAAAGCCTCGGTAGTGCTCCCTTTACCCTTTTAGATTATTTGCCAAAGGATTTCGTACTTTTTATAGACGAGTCTCATGCAACAATTCCTCAAGTTAGAGCAATGTATAATGGCGATAGAGCTAGAAAAGAAAGTCTTATAAATTATGGATTTAGGCTTCCTTCTGCCTTAGATAATAGACCTCTTAAATTTGCTGAGTTTGAGAAAAAAATTAATCAATGTATATTTGTTTCTGCAACTCCTGCTGAATATGAGATGGAAAAGTCAGATGGAAACGTTGTTGAACAAATTATAAGACCTACTGGTCTTTTAGACCCTGAAATTGTTGTTAAACCTGTTACAAATCAAATCGATGATTTAATAGAAGAAATAAGAATTAGAGCTGAGAAAAATGAAAGGGTTCTTGTTACTACTTTAACTAAAAGGATGGCTGAAGATTTAACTGCATATCTTTCTAGTATTGATATAAAAGTTAGATATATGCACTCAGATATAAAGGCTTTGGAAAGGATGGAAATAATAAGAGATTTAAGAATAGGCAAATTTGATGTTTTAGTTGGAATTAATCTTTTAAGAGAGGGTCTTGATATTCCAGAAGTTTCTTTAGTTAGTATACTTGATGCAGATAAAGAAGGCTTCCTTCGTTCTGAAAGGTCTCTTATTCAAACAATTGGACGTGCTGCAAGAAATACTGATGGAAAAGTTATAATGTATGCAGACGAATTGACTGAAAGCATGGAAAAGGCTATATCTGAAACGAATAGAAGAAGAAAGTTACAAAAAGAATATAATGAGAAAAATGGCATTACTCCTCAGACAATAAGAAAGAGTGTAAGAGATACTATAAAGGCTACAATTGTTGAGGATATACAAGGTGAATACGACATAAAAGAGGAAGAAGATATTAAGGAAGTAATTGAAAGATTGACTAAAGAAATGATAAATCATGCACAAAATCTTGAGTTTGAAAAGGCTGCAGAATTGCGTGATAAGATAAAGGAATTAGAAGGCATAATGTAAAGTTATTTAAAAAAACGTCAAAATTTATATTTTGACGTTTTTTTCTTTTATTCATGTAATTTACTATTTGCATATCCTTCTTCTAATGCTTTATTACATGTGTCTTCAATTTGTTTTGCTATTTCTTCTGCTGTTTTTTCTCCATATAGCAATTCTTGGATATTTGGATAGAATACTTCTCTAACTTTTCTCCAATCAGGGTTATTTCCTGTAAAGTTCCATCCATTTTCTGCGTTATCTGCAAATTTTGTAATTTCTTTAAACTCGTCTTTGTATTTTTCTGTAACTTTTGAGCTACATGGTATTGCACCAACTGAAAGTTCTAGTATTTCGTCTGTTTCATAAACAAATTTTACAAAATCTTTTGCAACTTTTTCTCTTATTTTATCTCCATTATCAAATACTTCAAATCCTGTGATAAATGTTGTATTAAAGCCTTTTCCATCTACACTTGGGAAATTTACAAATCCATAGTTTAAGTTTGTTTGTTTTATTGTTTCGTTTAAAACTATATTATTAAGATTAATAGCTGATTGTCCATTTGTAAATAAGTTAAAGCAATCATTTACGTTCAAATTTTCTGCATTTTGTGGGAAATATCCTTTTTTATTGCAATCCATTAGCCACTGAACAGCCTGTATTCCTTCTTTTGTAGTTAATTTTATCTTTCCATCTTCGTCAAAGAACTTACTTCCACGGCTACGAAGGAAAGTCATAACGTGTGTATCTCCCATTTGGTCTTTTCCGTACATCATAATTGGATAAGTATTTTCAGGCAATTTGTTCTTTAATGCTGATAAAATTTTATCCCAATCTTCTAGTGACCAGCTTTGTATTACATCTTCGTCTGTAATATATTTACTTAGTCCTGCTTGTCTGAACATATCTTTATTATAGCTTAATACATTTTGCATACCTAAGTATGGCATCATGTATGTTTTTCCATTTAAGCTACTATTTTCCCAATAACTATCGTTTATATCATTTCTTAATTCTTCGCTAATTATGTCGTCAAGTGGAACTACTCTACCTGTATGTATATATGTTGACATATTGAAAAATTCTTCGAATAATACATCAGTTTCTCTTTCTGTATCATAACATCCTACTATTTCGTCATCTTCATTTACTTTTGCAAACTGAATAACATCAACAGTTACCCTTGCATCTTTATATTGTTCTTCAAACATTTTGGCTACTTTTTTCATTAATGTATATGAGTCCTTTATTTCTGGATTTGTATAACAGCTCATTTGTAAAACTGGTGTTTTTACAATTAATTTTACATTTGGCTTATTTTTTTCATTAGTTTGTTTGCTATTATTTAATATAAGATACCCCAAAGCAACAATACATAAAGCTACGATTACAATTATTAATGTTTTACTTTTTTTCATTTTACTATTACCTTCCTTTAATTCAAATTTTCTTTTAAGGCTTCTATTAATTTTGATATATCTATTGGTTTTGCTAAATGACCATTCATGCCAGCCTCTTTTGCAAGTATCTTGTCTTCTTCAAAGGCATTTGCAGTCATTGCAAGTATTGGAATATTAGCAATTTCTTTATTTTCAAATTTACGTATAGCTTTTGTTGCTTCATATCCGTTCATAACAGGCATTTGTATATCCATTAAGACTAAATCAAAATATCCCGGTTCAGATTTTTGTAAAATATCACATGCGTCTTTTCCATTTTCTGCATTTTCCACTAAAAATCCAAAATCTTGTAAATATTCAGTTGCAATTTCTCTATTCATCATGTTGTCTTCTACAAGTAATATTCTTTTTCCTGAGAAATCAACCTTTTCTTCTTCATTTTCTTCTTTATTTTGTTCTTCTCCTGAAACCTTTAATAGCAGATTTTTTAAATCAGATGGGAATAATGGTTTGCTTATAAATTCTGTAACACCAGCTTCTCTTGCTTCTCCTTCTATTTCTCCCCAGTCATAAGCAGAAAGTAGAATAATTGGAGCATCTTTTCCTATAATTTTTCTAATACGTCTTGTTGTTTCAACTCCGTTTAAATCAGGCATTAGCCAATCTATTATGTATATACCAAATTCTTCCTTCATTTGGCATGCTTCTTTTGTACGTGCCACTGCTTCTTTTCCATACATTGTCCATTCTGGTTTTAGTCCAAATTGTCTAAGCATATATGAAATACTTTGACATGAATTCATATCATCATCTACAACTAATACGCGTACATTTTCTAGGTTTTTAATTGTTTTTATTTCTATATGATTATTGGTTAATCTAAATTCAAGAGTAACAATAAATTCTGTTCCTTTTCCTTCTTCACTTTCAACTTTTATTGTTCCACCCATCATATCAACAATATTTTTTGTTATTGCCATACCAAGTCCTGTACCTTGGATACCACTTACGGTTGTGTTTCTTTCTCTTGCAAAAGGCTCAAATATTTCTTCAATAAATTCTTTACTTATTCCTATTCCTGTGTCTTTTACTCTAAATTCATAAGTGCCATATCCTTTTTTGCTTACTCCTTTTTGAGTAATTCTAACTGATATTGTTCCACCTGGTTTTGTAAATTTTATTGCATTTGATAAAAGATTAATTAATATTTGATTTAATCTTAATTTGTCACAATAAATATTTTCGTCTGTAACATCTACTGTATCAATTACAAATTCCATTTGTTTAGCATATACATCTGCTTGGACAATATTACGTATAGAGTGAAGAATTTCGGCAAGGTTTTCTTCTTTTTCTTCAATTGTTACTTTTCCTGATTCTATCCTGCTCATGTCTAATACATCATTTATTAGTGAGAGTAAGTGATTAGAAGATTGATTTATTTTATCTAAGTAGTCTTTTACTCTCTCTTTATTATCAATATGTGTCGTGGCAAGTCTTGTAAATCCGATAATTGCGTTCATAGGGGTACGAATATCATGTGACATGTTATTTAAAAAGGTCGTTTTTGCTCTATTTGCTTGTTCCGCCAGTGTTAGTGCCTCTTCAAGCTCGTCTCTATGTTTTATTTCAAAATTCATTAAACTTTTTTGCGAACGATTTCTAAGTGTTAATATAATAACTATTGCAATTGTAATTACTATAACTGTAATTAGATACCAAACCATCCTTATAAGATTACTACTTTGTCTTTCAAATACACTACTTGGAACTGAAACTATACAGTACCAGTCGAGTTCTTCTATTGAAGAACATACCATTATTCTTTTTTCATTGTCCATTGTATATTCTAGTGAAAATGTTTCATTTGCATCCATTTTTTTATGTATATCTTCTACTGTGATACTACCACCTAATTTTGAGTTTTCCATAATTTCAAAGAAATTTTCTTTGTTAAATAAATGTCCATTTCTATCTACTGAAACAAGGAAATTTCCTTCTGTATCGATTACACTACTGTATCCTTGTCCACTATAGCTATCAATTTTAAGCTCTTCTTTTAATGTACTTAGTTCATAATAGCATACGATATATTCAATTGTTTCTCCTTCTACTGTAAATGGTTTTATTTTTGCACCCATTAAAAGTAGTTCTTTTCTTGAATCTACAAAATTAGTATCTGCATTATCTCTCCTATATGCAAATCTATCAGAGGAATTTTTGCAAAGTTCTAATAGTTCTTTATCTTCTTTTATAGAATAATTGCTACTATAAATTTTGCCAGAACTTGTTACTAAAGCAGATTCTAAGCAATTTATTGTACTTGTTTTAATATTTAACTGTTTTAACATATCTTCTGTTTTTTTAAATTGTAATTGCCTAATTTCTGATGCCACTCCTTCAATATTTGTCCATCTGTGTTCTATACCTGACAAAATTGATTTTTCGTCATGTTTAGATAGTTCTTCCATGTTACGAACTGAACTGCTTATTAATCTAGTTGTTAAATCTCCTATAAATTTTTTATAAGCATAGCCTATAGCTAATATTGTTGCAACTAATGTAATTATAATAATTATGTTATTTTTTCTAATTTTTTTTACTTTTTCTTTTATATTTTTGTCTATCTTCTTTTTTTCTTTACTAGCGTTCAACTCCATCTCCCCTTTTTTCGCTATTCGCCTTTTATAGTTGCATTTTCCATATCTTCTCTTGCATGGTTAAAGCATTTTAATAGTTTATCAGAAAACTTACCACATTGTCCTTCATTTATCATTTTAAATGTTTCGTCTAGTGAGAAAGAATCTTTATAAACTCTTTTATTTACTAAGGCATCATATACATCTACAATTGAAACTATTTGTGCCCAAACTGGTATTTCTTTTCCCTTTAATCCATCTGGATATCCTCTTCCATCATCTCTTTCATGGTGATAACGGCAAATATCATAGCAATAACGATAAAATTCTGTTTCTTCTTGCTTAAAATGCTCAAGCATTTGACAACCATATATGGTATGTTTTTTCATTTCTGCATATTCTTCTTCATTAAGTTTTCCTGGCTTTAACAAGATACTATCAGGTATCGCAATTTTTCCAATATCATGTAAAGCTGATGCACTAACTATTAATTCTATTTGCTCGTCTTTAAATGTTTTTTGTCCAAATAAAGCTCTCCAATGTTTGAGCATTATCCTTGTAAGTCCTTTTACTCTTTGAATATGCTCTCCTGATTCTAGGCTTCTAAATTCAACAACAGAACTTAACGCATTAACTAGGAAATGATTATTTTCCTCTAATTTTTTCTTGCTTTCAAATAATTCTTCTGTTCTAATTTTTAGTTCATTTTCAATTGATATTCTGTGTTCATATAGCTCTATTATGTTTTTTGCTCTACGTATTACAACTGCTGGCTCAAAAGGTTTGTATATTATATCTGCTGCTCCAAGTTCGTACGCTTTTACATCGCTTTCGACAGTTGCTTCCCCTGTAATCATAATTACTGGAATTGTTTTTATCATGTCGTTTAATGACATGTGATACATAACTTCTAATCCATCTTTTTTTGGCATGACTAAATCAAGAAATACAAGTGATATTTTTTCCCTATTTTGGTCTAATATTTCAATTGCTTCTTCTCCATTTTCTGCTTCTAATAATTCATATTGTCCTTCAAAAATGTCTTTTAGCATTTCTCTATTTATCATTACATCATCTACGATTAATAGTGTCTTTTTTGGTTCCATATTATTCTACCGTCCCTTTTTACATTATACGTTTGATTTGTTCTACGACCTTTTTGTACTCTTTTTCAACTTTTTCAAACGTTCTTTTTGCTCTATCAAAATTTTTTGCTCTTAATTCTTCTGTCATTTCTTCTGAAACTTTGCCTAATACTTCAAAAGCCATATTTTGACTTACTCCTTTTAATGTATGTGCTCCTTTAAATGCTTCTTCGCAATCTCCTTTTTTTATAGCTTCTTCAAGCTGTTTATATGATTCGTCTGCTAAAAAATAACGTAAGTATTTTTTTATCCTTTCGTCGTCGCTCATTCTAGAAATTGCTTTTTTATAGTCTCCACCTATTTTTTCATATAATTCTTCTACCATATTTTTTCTTTCCTTTACTTTATTTTATATAATAACAATTGAACCCAAAAAGTATTCGGCTTTTTGGGTTCAATTTAAAATTTTTATATATTTTTTATGTCATTTGATTTTTTTAATTTAATTCCCATTATTATCATAGATAATACAAAACCTGCAATAACAAATAATATAGTATTACTTACACCTGTTTGAGGTAACTTCGTATCTTTTACTTCTGTTCCATCTTTTTTATCATTTGTACTTCCAGTTCCACTTTTCTTTTCTTCACCGTTTGCTGAAGGAGTTGAAACTGCTGGCTTTTTCTCTGGCTCTTGTTCTGGTTGTTTTCCTGAATCAGTTGAACTTGGTTTTTCTACAATTTTGCCTTGGTCTAGGTCAAAATATACTGTTTCTAAAGCTGAGCCTTCAGTATTTTCTGTTATTGTTATTTTGAAAGTTTTCTCAACTTCTCCAACTTGTAACTCTAATGTAATAGTTCCAGCCATATCTGCTGTTACTTCTGTACGGTCTTCGGTATAAGTAACTTCTGCTCCATCAAATGACACCCAAGAAATACTACTAATTGCTTTACTAGACAAAAATTTTACTTTTTGTCCAACTTTTAATTCTAAATTATAATCTGCTTCTGCTTCGTCACCTGAACCTGCATCAGTTTTTATTGCTGAAAAGTCTGCATCTGTATTAACAACTAATGTTGATTTTAATCTGCATGAATCAGCTGTAACATTTTCTTGTGTAACTGTAATCGTAAATGTCTTTTCACTATCTGATAATGTCATTTTAGAATTATTTTCAAACATTCCATTAACGTAGTCCATTACTCTATTTGGGAATTCTGATTGGTAAATTGTATGTGAATTATCTCCTGATTTATCAACTTCTTGGTTAACATCATCAACTAATTTATATGTTCCTTCTGCCATAAATTCACCAGTTAATACTTTCCTCATGTATAATAGCATAATATGATTTAGAGCATCATCAATTGAAACTCCTTGTACATTTGCAACTCCAACATATCCAATCATAGGTAATATTAAATAGTCTCCTGCATCGCTAAACTGTTCAAGAGTCATGCCATTTTTTACATCTGATGTTATTGAGAAAGTTGGCTTTCCTGACAAACTATAATTTATTATATATTTTTGTCCTGCTGTTTCTATAGAAATCGTGCTGTCTCCTACATTTATTTTATAATCTGAAGTAGGTGTTATGCTATTTGCATCTTTAATTTTATTTAATGCTTCAGTTAAATTTGCTTTTGTAACAGCTACTGCTGCCATGCTTACTGTTTGCATTAAAGTACATGTAATAAATACAAAAAATACTGCAATAATTAAAACTTTTTTCTTCATACGTACATCTCCTAAATTTTTCTTTTTTCGTAATTTTTCTACTTATTTTATAACATTGCCGTAATTTTTTGTCAATATTTTTAACATATTTGTAAAGTAAATGTAATATTTGAAATTTTATTTCCACCCCATTGCCTTCCATAAAACATCATAGAAGTTATTTTCCAAGATAAGTTTAGATACTTGATATTTGTTATATATTACATCACTTATTTTAGAGACATATTCGTTTTCGTCAAATCCTTCTTCTAATTCTTTTGAAGCTTCAAACTTCTTTGTTATGCTTGAATATCTGCCATAATCTGTTATAAAACTTCTATTTGAATATATTACAAGTGGTGAATTGTCTGAAAGTAAGTCTGTTCCCATAAGCAATCTTGAATCAAATTCTACGCCAAATAAGTTAAGCATTGTTGGTAATAAATCAAGACTTGATCCTATCTTATCTACTTTAATAGGTTCTTCCATAGTGCTATTCCAAATTAAAGCTATAGAATGATGTTTTTCAAAGGTATCGTCTCTTTCAAAATCTGATAATTCATTTATCTCTTTTAAGTTTAGTCCATAAGGGTAATGGTCTCCACTAATAAGTATTACTGTATTTTCAAGCTCTCCGCTTTCTTCTAATCTTTTTATCAAAAGTTCAACTGCTCTATCTAGTTCAAGCTGTGCTGATAGATACCCTTTTGCTTTACTAGAATAAGGTAAATCTTTTACAATATTCCAGTTTTTTCTAACGATAGTATTTCCTGATGTTGTATAATTTAAGTGTCCACTTACGGTCATATAGTATGTAACAAACTTAGTTTTTTCTTCGGTTAAGTAATCTTTTGTTGTTACATCTATCATGTCTATATCACTACTTGGCCATGACTTTAAGTTCATCCTTTTTTCTAGCCCTGTACCTCTTGCTAAATATGAGTTATATCCCATAGCCTTCATGTATTTATCCCTGTCATAGTATGTTGCTGAGTGGTCATGATATGCAAAAGAATTATATCCTTTTTCTTCAAATATATTTGCATACGAATATGGCATATAATTTTTTCCAACATCTCTTAAACTCCATGTTCCTTCTTTTGGTATTAATGATGTATCAGTTATATATTCTCCATCTGCTGTACTAACTGGGAATAGCGGAGTATAAAAATTATCAAACTGGAATCCTTCCGAATATAGCTTATATAGTGTTGGTGTAATGTTTTCATCGATTGCAAGGTCTGTAAATGCTTCTGCAACAAAAACAACTAGGTTCTTTCCTTCAAACATACCAGTATATTCGTTTTTATTACTTGCCTGAGCATTTTTCATGTATTCATAAATTGTCTTAATTTTGCTTTTGCTTTCATTTTCAATTAATTCGTCCCAGTTTATATCAAGGGTGTTATATTCTATTTCTTTTGGCTTTATTTCTTCTTCATTACTATTTTCTAATACAATATCTGTGTTTAATGTTTCATTTGTATTTTCTTCAAAACCGAAAATTAATCTTTGTAAATCTAGTCTCATTGTTGTAAGTATTCCCATGCGGTTTGCTGAAATTGTTGGAGAGTGAACATTGTAATATAGATTTTTGTTAGAGTATATATCGTTTGGATTTATTAATGTAATGCACAATATTGCAATAATTTGTGATATTAATGCAATTATTAGTGTAATTATTCTATCCTTTAAGGTTATTTTTTCAAAGTCTAATTTTTTGAAAATATGTAAAACTACTAAAATTACAATTGGTAAAATCATAAGCAATATTACATACCATTTTCCTAGGGCAACTTCTAGTATTGTATCTACAAATTGCCATATTTGTACCATTGCATTTGTTGCAGAGTAAAATGAAATTATTGCTTGATATATGTTGTAATATATAAATTGTGCTATAAATATAATTACCGTAATTATGGTAAAGAAATATGTACTTAAAATATTCCATTTTTTTGCAATTGTTGTTATGAGAAATATAGCAGAAGCAATTGGAATACTAAGAAGTATTACATATCCTATATTTGATATTGTTCCAAATATACTTGCTGAAAATATTAATTCTTCATATATTATTAATACCACTAAAAAAATAAAATTTTTCCATTTTTTCATTTTACATTTCCTCATATTTATATAAAAATAATTATTTTTGTCTACCGGTTGTCTCTAAATTGTTTCGACGCATCTACTATATTTATGTGTCTTTTTATCATGTTTGTGTTTTCTCGTGTATCAACGATATTAGGGCGTCTTATTGATTCTCTGAATTTTTGTCTTACTGTTTTAGTATCTGTTATTTCATTTCTTTCTAGTAATTTCATAAATTGCTCTCTAAATTTACTTATATCTAGGTTTTCGTAATTTTCAATCATATTAACATTTATTAGCTCATATAATCTTTGAAATTTTCTTAACATTGGACCGGGAATTTGTCTCATTTGACACATTTGCGTAAATTTTTCTTGGAAATATTTATGATATAATAGTTCTTGTACAACATTTACATCTTTTTTATATCTAATTACTGCATTATCTGTCATACATTCTATAAAACAAATTCTATTTTTTATTGTATCAGTTTCTTGTGTTTTTTGTAAGCTTTGTCTATACATTTTACCACTCATTAATTTTTTATATCTTGCATCTTTATTAAGTATTTGAAAATCCTGTTCTACTCTTTCTCTTGATTCTGGCGCTATTTCTTTTTTATTTTTATAATTTGTTAAAACAATTCTATAATATTGTAAAGCATTTAATTCTCGCTCTTTTTTATAAATATCATCTAATAACGATAAAAAATGTATTGTCTCATCTTCTGACATTTTTAACTGTTTTACAACATTTTTTCTTATTCTACCTTTTCCAAGTCTCATAACGGAATCTGTTCCTATTGCAAGTTCTAGAATTCTTATAAATCTTGTTAAATCTATGTATGTTTCATTACATCCTGAAATCCAATTAGTTAGTCCTTCATTTATTCCTCTTCCAAGTTCAACATTTTTATTATAAATTTCTAAAACTCCAGTTCCTAATAGTATCCTATTTCTCAAGCATTCCTTTGGAGATCTTTTTAGAATTGCATGTACCCCTTCATGTGTTACGATATTGCCCATTTCTTGATTATTATATATATCATAAGGTGTTATATCATTATTATCTAAATTTTCTTTTATTAATGTCATCGAATCGGTTTCTGTATTATATTTTCCTCGATTTTCATAACTATAATCCTCTACAAAAACTTTATTTAAATTTTTTTGTAGCTGTTTAGCTGCATAGTTGTTTCCATATACTTTTGTAAATGCACTATTTTGTGCCAATTTTGATGTTACATAATTTATTATATGTTTCCTAAGTTCTGGATGCTCTGTCGTTCCCATATTAAAATCTACACTTTCCTTTTTTAATATAAAATACTACCGTCTGATATTTCACATATATCTTTTAATTCTAATAATATAGTTTTATCTTCTACATCTTTTATGCTGCCATTTTCTATTTCATAATATATATATTCAATACCACTCTTTAGTTTTTTTGCAGTCTTAACATATTCTTTGCCATAATATTTTATACTGCTTATATAAATTACATCTTTTTCTTTTTTTAGTCGCTCGGCTAAATTGTTCACACTTTCTTCATTCCTTTCCAATTTTAAAAAAAGCTAACATATATTATATCAAATTTTTATTCATAAATCTACTATTTTATACATAAAAAAAGCATATTCTTTTTATTTGAACATGCTTTTTTGCTTGTAACTTAAAATTTTATTATTTTTTCCCATGGCAAATCTTTTTTTCCAAAATGACCATAGTTAGTAGTTTTTGCAAATATTGGTTTTCTTAAATCCAAATATTTTATTATTCCATCTGGTGTTAAGTCAAATGTTTTTTCTATTTTTTCTTTTATTTCTTCTTCGTCTATTTTATTTGTTCCAAATGTGTTGACAAATATTGATATAGGCTTTGCTATGCCGATTCCATAAGATATTTGTATTTCGCATTTATCTGCATATCCATTGGCAACTACATTTTTTGCAATATGACGAAGCATATATGCTGCACTTCTGTCAACCTTTGTTGCATCTTTTCCTGAAAAAGCTCCCCCACCATGTCTTGCATATCCGCCATAGGTATCTACAATTATTTTTCTACCGAGTAAGTCCAGTATCGCCAAGTGGTCCACCTATTACAAATCTTCCTGTTGGATTTACATAGTATTTTGTATTTTCGTCAAGGTATTTACTATCAACAACTGCTTTTATTACTTTTTCAATTATGTCTTGTCTTACTTTTTCTAATGGAATATTTTCATCATGTTGATTTGAAACTAAGATTGTTTCTATTCTTTTTGGTGTATAATTTTCATATTCAACTGTAACTTGTGTTTTTCCATCTGGCCCTAGGTATGGTAAAATTCCACTTTTTCTTACTTCAGTAAGTTTTTTTGATAATTTATGTGCAAGGCTTATTGCAAACGGCATATATTCTTCTGTTTCTGCATTTGCGTAGCCGAACATAATTCCTTGGTCGCCTGCTCCTCCTACGTCAACTCCTTGTGCAATATCACTGCTCTGTTTTGTTATATTTACATCAATTACACAATTTTCATAGTCTATATCTATTCCTTTTCCTCTATATCCTATGTCTTTTAAAACTTGTCTTGCAATTTTTTCTATATCTATTTTTGCGTTTGAACTAAGTTGTCCTGCAATCGTTATTTTGTCATTTGATGCAAACGTTTCGATTGCTACTCTTGAATATTCGTCTTGCTCTAAACATTTGTCAAGTATTGTATCTGATATTAAATCACATAGTTTGTCTGGGTGTCCCTCTGTTACACTTTCTGATGTAAATAAATATTTCTTCATTTTATTACTTCCTTTCATATTAAAAAATCTCTGCTATATGCAGAGAATAAAAGTCTATTATATGTAAATACACTATCATTCAAAGCCATAGCCTTGCCGGTATTAGCACCTTATTTTACATAGGTTGCTGTGGGTTCATAAAGCCGGTTCTTTCGCCCACTCTTGATAATGTATTTATTTTACCATTTTTATATTTTTGTGTCAACATTTTTCGTCATTTTTTTATTTAAAACATCCTTGGATTTCCGAGGTCTGAAAATTTGTGGCATTCCTCCTAGCTGATTGTTCATTCCGTGGTCTTGGCATGGAATATCCTTGATTATATCCCATATTCCCACCTTGCAAAAGCTCTCTAATTATTAATATTCTAATTAGGTCTCTTAATAAATAATTATTATGTGACTGTGGTCTTCTTGTTTCTTTTGCTCTTGGATTTCTGACATCTCCATTTTTAGAGTTTTGCCTTTCCTCTATTACGTCGTCTCCTGGCTCTATTACATTATATACTTCTTCTACCATTTTATTAATTTGTTCGTTTGTTATTCCTGATACATTTCTTCTGCTACATACTTTTTGTACAACCGGATATACTACACCATAAATTTCTGGATACAAACTATTAATTTCTTGCATATTTTGATTTACTCTTTGTACATCATAATAATAGTTTTCATTTTCTCTATATGTATTTGGTCTATTAACCCCTAAAACATTTTGCATGTACTCTTCATAGTTATTATACATAAAAAACCTCCTATTCTTATATAATTATATATATTCAAGGAGATTTATTTTTGTTAAATATTATTTACTATTTCTTTGAACTTTTTTCCTCTTTCTTCAAAGTTTTTGAATAAGTCGAAACTTGCACTTGCTGGTGAAAATAGTACAACTTCTCCGAGGCTTTGAGTATCTTTTTGCTAGTCTTACTGTATCTTCTAATGTTTCACACATATATGTATCTACTTTTTTACCTTGTTTTTCGCTTTCTTCTTTTACTGCTAAAAATATTTTTTCAGCTGTTTGCCCCATTAAAATTAGTGTTTTTACATGTTCTAATATTGGTTTCGCAATAGGCGTATAGTCTAGGTTTTTATCGTACCCACCTGCAATTAACACGATTTTTTCTTCAAATGAGTTAAGTCCTGCTATTGTTCTTGTTGGGCTTGTTCCTATTGAGTCATTATACCATTTTACTCCGTCTATTTCTCTTACAAATTCTATTCTATGCTCTACTCCCTTAAATTGCTTTATTGTTTTTATTTGTGTGTCTACATCTACAAGTGATTTTGTTGCAGCTATTGCTGCACATATATTTTCGTAATTATGTTTTCCTCTTAGGCTTACATCTTTTACATTTATTATGTGTCTTCTTATTCTATCGTCACAAGATTTTATTACTTCTTCGTCTAAGATAATTCCATCTTCTAACTTTTCTTTACTACTGAAAAATATAACTTTTCCTTCCGCTTCCTTCGCACACTCTCTTGTTATATCGTTATCATAATTTAATACAACTATTCCGTCTTTTCCTTGATATTTAAAAATGTTCTTTTTTGCTTCTATATATTCCTCATAAGAGCTGTGAACGTTCAAATGGTTTGGTGTAATATTTGTTATTACCGATATTTTTGGACTTGTTTTCATATTCATTAACTGAAAACTGCTTAATTCGAGTATTATATAGTCTTCTTCAGTCATTTCTCTTAGTTTAGTAAATAGTGGTATTCCAATATTTCCACCTAAATAGCAATTATATCCTTTTGCTTTTATCATTTCATATATTAATGTTGTTGTGGTTGTTTTTCCATCACTGCCGGTTACGCCTATTACTGTTCCTGGGCACATTTCTATTAGCATCTCAATTTCTGATGTAACAATTGCACCATTTTCTTGTGCTTCTACTATTTCTTTTTTCGTAGGCATACAACTTGGCGCCCTGAAAATAATGTCAAAGCCTTTTAGTTTTCTTAATGAGTCTTTTCCTAAACAATAGCTTGCTTCATATCTTATCATTTCTTCAAAGTCTTCTCTTGGAATATTATCTACATCTCTTTCGTCAAATACAGTAACTTTTGCGTTTTTTTCATACATATATTTAAGAAGTGGCTTATTGCTAACACCAAGACCAATAATTGCTACATTTTTGTTGCTTAGGTATCTTTCAAATTCTTCTAATTTTTGATTCATAGACAACATACACATCCTTTTATTTATGAATTAATCACATTTTATTTAAGAAAAAAGTGAATTTTTATACTTATCTAATATTACTCCTAAGTCTTTTGAGAAATCTTTTAGCATTACTAATTTTATGCTATTTTCTTTTCCTTTTGTATAATCGTCTATTACTTGTTTTAATTGTCTTATGTTTTTCATTTCAGGTTCAATTTCTTTTGTATATAAATCTGCTCTGTTTAGCAATTTTTCTTTTATTGTAACTATATCTTCGTTGCTTGCACATGATAGTCTTTGGAAGGTTTGATATACGTCATAATACTTAAATATTGGTATATTCATACATTCTTTATCAAATCTTTCATAGAATTCTTCCATTTTCATTGGTATACATCTAAAGATTGAATCTGCTTTTTCAATATACATCCTATCTTTTAGTTTTGAGTTTAGGCTATGGAAATGTCTAAGTATTTCTTCTACATCTGGTGATGCTTCTCCTATTCCTATTGTGTCTAGCTCTTCTTCAACATTATCACAGTAACTCGATACAAGTGAAGAAATATTCATTCCATTTATAAATATGCTTTTTACGGTTTTCATGTCATACTTTATTAAGCCTTTTTTTATTAAATAATCAAAATATATAAATAATTTTACGTTTTCAATTAATGTTGTTTTTCCAGTTTTTACTGCTTCAATTATTTCTTCTATAACCTTATCAAAGTCTTCGTCGCTGATTTTCCAATATTCTTCTGTAAGAAGTCTTTTGTATCCAGGAAGATTAGAGGTATCTACTGTGCTTATAATTACTTCCATGTCTTTTTTAAATGTTTTCATGTCAAATATTCTTGTTCTTACATATATTTCAATGAATTTGAAAAATCTGTATTCTGATTTAAAATTATAGTAATATGTGTTATCGAATTCTTTTATATAAAATTGTCTATTATCCATTAAAACTCTTGATGATACAAGTATTGCCTTGTATTCTTCATTATTCGCAATGTTTACAAATTTATCCTTTGTTATTTTTCCTGCTTTTATTTCAAAAGATACAGCTATTGTGAATATTAACATTGTTTGTAATACTCTATGATTTATATTAGGGTAGTTTTTAGTTACCATTTCAAATATCTTCTTAAAGTCGTTTAAGGCATGTTTTAAAATTCTTAGGTTTCTTGTTCCACTTTTATTAAATGTTGTAATTATTAATCCTGTTGATTCTCTTAAAAATCTTATGAGTTCTTCGTTTGTTTCGTATCTCATAAGCAAACCATTTATGATATAATCAAATTTAGGCTGATATTCGAATGTTTCACCTATTAATTTTTCTTTGATTCTTTCGTAATCATTGGCTTTATCAAATACATATTCTATCTTGTCTTGGATTTTTTCTACCATTGGTTTATCTGTAATTTTTGTTAAGTCATTTTCTTTGTCTAGAATATATGTTGCAATAAAGGTTTTCATTTCTAGGTTTGTACTTTTTAGCTTTGTTGAAAGCTCTTTTTCGTTACAAATAATAATAGTTTTTATATGGTCATGTTCTACGAAATTATTGATGTATCCCAAGATGTCTATAACATCAACATTTGCTCTTTCTAGGTCGTCAAAGCATAATACTTTATCTTCCGTAGAAAAGAAGTCTGAATAATCAACTCTATCACCATTTTGAGTAACGCCAAATAAGTTTGCCATGTCTATTCCTGTTTTGGCATATTCTGGTATTTTTGTTACTCCATTTGCGCTCATAAATTTCTTTAAGTTTTTGTCCATGAGCTGTGTTGTTTCAATGAATATTTTTTTACTAATTTCTTCTAGGTTTGATATTCCGATATAAAGACATATATATCGTTGTAAATGATTTTCCGATTTAATTTCATTGATTCGATTTTGTTTCTTACCTTATTATTCCAAAAATAAGTTTTTCCGCTTCCCCATTCACCGATTTATCATTACAGCATAATCTGTATAATCGGCTCTTACATAATCAAGTATACTTTCAACTAATTCTTCCATTTGTTCCTCCATTTTATCCAAGTAATTTTTATTTTGCTATACTTAGTATTAATATTTCTTTTGCTTCATTTTCTTTTAAAATTCTGCTACATTCATTTACTGTACTTCCAGTTGTGTAAATGTCGTCCAATACAATTACTTTTTTATTAAATATTATATCTTTATTTTGTATTTCATATACATTTTTGACATTTTCTGCTCGCTTTCCCTTATCTAGGGTGCTTTGCTTTTCGTTGTTTTTTATCTTTTTTAAAAAATTTCCATATTGTATTTCTTTTATATTTCTTGCAATTTCCTTAGCAATTAGTTCACTTTGGTTATATCCACGCTCTGCTTTTCTTTTTTTATGTATTGGTACTGCTCCTATTATATCATAAGATTTTAAAATACTACATATTTTTTCATTATTTAATATTATTCTTGCAAAAGTTTTATACATATATGATTTATCTCTGAATTTATATGATAAAATCATATCTCTAAAAAAGCCTTCATAATCTACAATATATATGTGTTTTTCAAAATATTTATTTTCTTTTTCTTCTACTTTGTATAATAACTTTTGACTTATCTTTTTACTACAATCTTCACATAGACTTTCTTTATTAATTTTTCCACAAAAGCCACATACGTTTGGATATAGTAAACTAATTAGAAATTCTAATATATTAAAGCACTCTCCTTTTAAATATTTTCCATTTTATATTCTAAGCCGTGTATTTCTTATTTTTGCATCTGTATTTTTTATCATGAAATTTACAATATCTTTGCTACCGAACTATTATTAAGAGCTTTTTTGCTCTTGTAATTGCTGTATATAAAAGGTTTCTTGTGAGTAGCATTGGTGCTGATTTTACGATTGGCATAATTACTACATCAAATTCGCTTCCTTGTGATTTATGTACTGTTATTGCGTAAGAGTGTTCTATTTGCTCTAAGTCTGAAAACTGATACCTTGCAATTTTTCCATCGAAATCTACATCAACATATTCTGAAATTGTACTTATTCTGGTAATAGTTCCCATTTCTCCATTAAAAATTCCATTACCTGTAAATCCATTTTGTTCCCATTCTATATCATAGTTGTTTTTCATTTGCATTACGAGGTCTCCCTCTCTATATGTTACTTGTCCTATTTTCTTTTCCTTTTTTCCAGCCTCTTCTCTATTAATAAGTTCTTGTATTTTCTTATTTATCTCTCTTGTTCCAACTTCTCCTTTTTTACTAGGAGTAATTATTTGTACACTCTTAAATTCTTCATAATTCTTAAACTTTTTTAATCCATCTTTATATAGTGAAAGCACAAAATTTAAGATTCTTTCTTGATTTGTTTCTTGTACTAAAAAGAAATCTTTATTTAATTCTTCACTATCTTCTTCTAATAAAGATTGTCCTGAGTTTACTCTATGAGCATTAAGTATTATTTTGCTTTTTGCTGCTTGCCTAAAAATTTTATCAAGTACAATTACATGAATCCTTTCTGAGGAAATTATATCTTTTAAAATACTTCCGAGGTCCTACAGATGGGAGTTGGTCTACATCTCCAACTAACACAAGTTTTGTTCCATCATATACTCCTTTAAGCAAATAATACATAATACTTACATCTATCATAGATGTTTCGTCAACTATTATGACATCTGCATCTATTGGTTCTATATCTATATCTTCTTTTATATATTTTGTGTCGTCAATTTTTGTTATTTGAAGAAGTCTATGTAGTGTTTTTGCTTCTTCACCTGTTGTTTCTGTCATTTTCTTTGCTGCTCTTCCAGTTGGTGCACAAAGTACAACTTTTTTTCCTTCTTGTTTATATAGTTCTATTATGCTTTTTATTATTGTTGTTTTTCCTGTTCCTGGTCCTCCTGTTATAACACATACATTGTGTTCATTTACTGCATATATTGCTTCTCTTTGCTTATCTGATAATTCTATTTTATTTTGTTTTTCTATTTTTTCTAATTTTTCTTCTGCAAAACTTATTCTTTTCCTGTTTTTTACATTATCTAGTCTGATTAATTTTCCAGCAATAAACATTTCAGCTTCATAAAATTCTGTAAGATATATCCACTCTTCGTCATCTCTTTTTTCTATAGAAATAATGCCTTTTGCCTTCATTTGAGTTAGAAAATCGTTTATCGTGTTTTCAGAAATTCTAAGTAATGTTGATACAAAGTCTAACAAATTATTTTTTATTACGCATGTGTGCCCATTATATGAACTTAAAAGAAGTGCATATTTTATTCCATACACTATCCTTTGCTCGTCGTCTGAGTCTATCCCAATTTTTAATGCTGCATCATCTATTGTTTTAAAGTTTATTCCTCTTACAACATCGATTAACCTATATGGGTCACATTTTACTTCTTCTACAGCATTAGTTCCATAAATTTCATATACTTTTTTTGCATAACTCGAGCTTATTCCTATTTCGTCTAGGAAACTTACTATTTTCCATAATTCTCTTCCTTCGATAAAACTTTCGGAAATATCCATTGCTTTTTCTTGTGTTATTCCTTTTATAACCGTCAATTTTTCTGGATTTTTCTCAATTACAGCTATTGTTTCGTCTCCAAATTCCTTAACTATCCTTTTTGCTGTTTTTTCTCCTACCCATTTAATGCTTCCGCTTCCTAAGTATCTTTCAAGTGCATCTAGTGTTTCTGGCATACATTTCTTAAATGTGCTTACTTTAAACTGTTTTCCATAATCTTTATGATTTACATATTCTCCATAAACAATGACTGTATCTCCTACATTTACGAAAGGCAAATATCCAACAATTGTTATGTCTCCATCTTCTTCTGTTCTTAGTCTTGCAATTGTATACGAATTTATTTCGTTATAATATATAATTACATCAATTTGTCCCTTTAGCTCCAAATTAAATTATCCTTTCTCATTTCTTAAATTATCTATTGCTTCTTCATAATTTTCTTTATTTACAATTGCAGAACCTGCAACAAATATATTTGCTCCTGCGTTCTTTGCTTGCTCAATTGTTTCTGAGTTTATGCCTCCATCAACTTCTATGTCTATATCAATATTATTTTCTTCTATGTATTCTTTTAGCTTTTTTACTTTTTCTAAAGTTTCTGGTATAAGTTTTTGTCCTCCAAGACCTGGCTCAACTGTCATAACCAAACATAAATGTATATTAGGTAGATATTCATATATATCTTCTATTTTCGTATTTGGCTTAACTGAAAGTCCCACCTTTACATTATTTTGTTTTATATAGTTTATCATATTTATTACTTCTTCTTTTGAAGACATTGCTTCTACATGAAATGTAATAATATTAGGCTCAAAAGCAAGATATTCGTCAACATATTCTTTTACATTTTCTACCATTAAGTGTACATCAAGTGGAATATTTGACATTTGCTTAATTGAGGTAGTATATTCCTTCATAAGTTCCGCAGTATTTTTTGGCACAAACTTTCCATCCATTATATCTATATGGAAATAATCTGTATGTGCAACTTCTAATCCATAAAATACTTTCATTGCATCTTTTTTTTCTACATTTAATATTGATGTTGAAATTTCTACCATTTATGCTCCTCCTTATCTTTTAAATCATTATATATTTTTATATAATTTTCATATCTTTCTTTTGATATTTTCCCATCTTTAAGTGCATTTTTTATTCCACATTTTTCTTCTTTTATATGTGTGCAAGAAACATATTCACAATTTTGTATATAGTCTTTAAACTCAATAAAATATTTTGCTAGTTCTCTACTTTCTATTTCATATATATCTATTGTTTGAAATCCCGGAGTATCAAGTAAATAAGTATCATTTTCTAGTTCATATAAACTTATATCTGTTGTTGTATTTTTTCCTGCTTTATTCTTTTTACTTATTTCTCCAATGTTTGTCATTTCTTTTTTCAATATTCTATTTGTAAGGCTGGATTTTCCGCACGCCAGATTGTCCGTGCTAATACAGAAGTATTGTTTTTTAGCTTTTCTTTTAATAAATCTATACCTATTCCATTTAGTGAATCTGTTTTTATTACATCAAATCCTGCTGATTTGTATATATTATATATTTTTTCAGCTACTTCACTGTTTAAATCTATTTTATTTATAACAATTATAGGTTTTACTCTTATAAAGCTCGAATATGCAAGTTCTTTATCAAGAATTAATAAATTTGGCTTAGGTAAAGTGCTTGATACAACAAAAATAACTTGTGTTATATTACTAACTCTTGGCCTTTTTAACATTATTTTTCTTTCTTGTATTTCTTCTATAACAGCTGTACCATTTTCTAAGATTTCGACTAAAACATTATCGCCCACCATTGGTTTTATTTCTTCTGTTTTTAGTTTTCCTCTAGCTGTTGCCTCACATACTTGTCCGATTCTCAAGTTTAACCGTATATGTATTTGACACATTTTTTATAATTTTTCCTATCACTATTTTTTAACTCCACATATTTTTTCTAATTTAAAATTCAAATAATCTGCACTTACAAGTTTTAGGTTTATTCCTCCGAACGTCTCCTAAGACTGCTTCACTATGTGATTCTCCGTGTAAATGCCCATATATACACGTTTTTACATTATATTTTTGCATTATCTTTATAAATTCTGAATTTTCTTTTGCAATGTTAGTTGTTGGTGGATAGTGCATAACGCAAATAATATTTTTGTTTTCGCCAAACTTTTTTATTCCTTCATTAATTGAAAGTTCAAGTCGTATTAATTCCCTTCTTTTTACAGTGCTATCATTTTCTTCTTTTGCAATCATGTTCCATCCTCGTGTTCCAACAATGATGTTTTCTTCATATTCATAAGCATTATTATATAAAAATTCAATATTTGTAAAATTATTTGTATCTATAAATTCTCTAAGTTTTTTTAAGCTATTCCACCAATAATCGTGGTTTCCTTTAAGCATTATCTTTTTCCCTGGGAGACTATTTAAGTATTCAAAGTCTTTGTATGTATCTTGTAAATCCATAGCCCATGAAAAGTCGCCTGGTAACAATACTAAGTCTTCTTCTTTAACTTTGTTTATCCAGTCTTCTTTTATTTTTTCTTCATGATTTGCCCAATTTTCTCCAAATATATCCATTGGCTTTGGATTTGCAAATGATAAATGCAAATCTGCTATTGCGTAAATAGACACTAAAATATCCTCCTATCCTATTTTCAAATTTGGTATAGCATTTAGTGTTAAATCAGATGTTTTGCCTGAAATATAATTATAATATCCACTAGATGCTATCATTGCAGCATTATCTGTACATAAGTCGATTCTTGGGAAATATATTTCTGTATTTAATTTTTCTCCAAGTTTTAAAAAGTTTTCTCTTATATATGAATTAGCTGAAACTCCGCCCGAGCAAGTGCGAGTTTCTTTAATTTTGTTTGTTCTAATGCTTTTTGAGTATTTTCTATTAACATATCTGTAACTGCTTGTTCAAAACTTGCGCATAAGTCTTCTTTTTTTATATCTTTTTTATTATGATTCAAATTAATAACTGCTGTTTTTATCCCACTAAAACTAAAATCGAGTCCTTCTAGGTGCGTTTTTGGGAGGTCATAAACTGGCTTCCCACATTTTGCCATTTTATCTACTTTTGGTCCTCCTGGATATGGTAAATCCATAACTCTTGCAACTTTATCAAATGCTTCTCCTATTGCATCATCTCTCGTCTTTCCTAATATTTGAAATTTTGTATAATCTTCGATTTTAACCAAATGGGTATGCCCGCCAGAAATAATCAAACATAAAAATTCAGGCTCAAGATTTTTAAATGTTATATAGTTTGCTGCAATGTGTCCTTCTATATGATTTACGCCGAACCAATGGCTTTTTAAGTGCATAGCTTAATGCTTTAGCATATCCGTACACCTACAAGAAGTGCGCCGACTAATCCAGGGCCATAAGTGCAAGCAATTACATCTATATCTGAAAATTGCATATTTGCTTGTTTTAATGCTTCTTTTGTAACTGTAGAAATTGCCTCTATATGTTTTCTTGATGCAATTTCTGGAACAACTCCTCCAAACTTTTCATGTATTGCAATTTGGGAATTTATTACATTAGAAAGAACTTCACGCCCATTTTTTACAATTGAGGCGGAAGTTTCGTCACAACTTGTTTCGATTCCTAAAACTATTATGTCCTTCATGCTTTTTCCTTTCTCTATAATATGCCAAATAACGTTCCAAAAATTCTTATTAGTCCACTATACATGAAGTTAAGAACTGGTGTTACAATATAATCTGATAATTGGAAAATCCATATAAATAGAAATGCTACGTAAAATAATTGCTCATGTTCTGCAAACCATTGTCTAGCATTATATGGTAAAAAATTCATAAGTATTTTTGAACCATCTAATGGAGGAAGTGGTATTAAGTTGAATATTCCAAGTCCCAAATTTACTATAATTGCATATTGTATCATTGATATTATAATATCTCCTATAGTTGTTACAACAAATGAATTGGCAAATCTAAATATTGCACAATAAATTATTGTAAGTACTATTGATAAAATGAAATTCATGATTGGTCCAGCTGCTGCAACTATTGCTTCTCCTGTAAGCATTGAATATTTCCTATCAAAGTTTCTTGGATTTATCTGTACAGGTTTTCCCCAACCAAAACCAACGAATAGTAGTAATACGAAACCTACTGGGTCAATATGGCTTAATGGGTTTAAGTTAAGTCTTCCTTCGTTTTCAGGGGTGTCGTCTCCAAGTTTTGTTGCTGCATAAGCATGTGCAAACTCATGGAAGCTAATTGCAAGTAATACTCCTGGGAGTGTATATAAAAGCACTAGCCACCCTATGTTGGACATAGACATAAGTCTCATTAATATCATGATAATTAACAATAAGTATATAAATCTCTTATCAGAATAGAACATAAGCCCTTCTCCTTTTTTTTCAATATTATATTAAAGAATATATCACATTTTTATAAAAATATCAATTGTTTTTGTATTTTCTGGCTGATTTTTATTTAGAGCAATTAAAATATAGACAAGGTTTAGACAAGGGGACGGAGCTTTTGTCTTAAGGAAAATTACCCCTAGATCATTATAATTAGGGGTGAAAAAACCTAAGACAAAAGCTCCGTCCCTCTGTCTATTTGGTAATTAGTAAAAAATAACAAGAATTTTTGTAAAATTATAGATTCAAAATAATGAATATGATAAAATATATAAAAAATGGAGGAATTTAATATGTTAAAAAAATGTAGAAATTTACTAATACTTAGCATTATATTTCTAATGCTATTTGGATTTAATTACATTGTAAATGCTGATATGGGGTCAAAACCAAGTATAACTATTCATCTGAAAAATATGAAAACAAGTAATTATACAATAGATTTATTTGAACATGCTGAAAGAAATGAGGATTATTATCCTGATAGTAATTATTCAAGTAATGGCCGTACATATGACTTAAAAGATGGAGTTAAAGACAAGAACGGAATAACAGTTTATTTTGACAAAATTGCACAAGCTAGACGGAATAACAGCCAAACAAGCAGAAACTTTATATAATATGGATTATGATGGTTGGATTTCTTCATGCATGCGAAACAGTTTGTTATGGGGCAAATGTGCTGGAAATATTGAACACGAACATTTTTTTAATTATTTTGGAACACCAGACAAATATAGAGTAGTAATAATAAACAACGATACTGGAGAAACTAAAATAACTGATGTAATAAATAGAACAGACTTTCAAAGTAATATTACTATAGACATAGATACAATGGGAGCAGTTACAAAAGCAAGTAGTTCAAGAATCATAAAAACTTTCGCTATTGCTTTAATATTAACTATTGTTGTCGAAATAATAATTGCTTTAATAATGAAAATAAAGAACATTAAAACTATCTTTATAACAAATCTAATAACAAACATTATACTTCAATTATCACTAATATATATACCAATACCATATATGATTACATTTATAATCATGGAAATCCTTGTAATCCTTTCAGAATACTTAATTTACAAAAAATATTTTAGTGATATAACTAAAAACAAAATAATAAGTTATACATTAATTGCAAATATAATTTCTGCATTATTGACTTTTATTGTTAAATAAACTTATAAAAAGAGCAAGCCGTATTAATTCAATACAGTTTGCTTTTTTATTAGACAAGGGGACGGAGCTTTTGTCTTAAGCTTTTTAGACAAGTGGATTTAGATAATAGTTCCGTTCCTTTGTCTAAATAGTAGATAAAAAATTTATGATAAAATTGACAAAATTTTGTTTTGTTCGCTTGTATTTTAGTTAAACTTGTAGTATAGTGTTAAATGAAATGAAAACTAGCGGATTTGGTTGCCCCTTTTACTCTTTGATGTTACAAACTACTCCACAGCTTTTATGCTTGTGAGACTGAATATGAGGGGGTGGTTAACGTGGAAAATGCTTTATTATTGATAACTTACCTATTATTCTATGGAATAGTAGGAATATCCATTATAAACCTTGCCTTGTTAATCATCATTTGTTTCTTACTACATAGGCAATAAAAATAGCCATTCTGCTTTGTCCGATAAATAAAGCACAGAATGGTTATTTAAAATTTCTTTTCGGGCAACCACTTTCGTGGATTCTCATTTCTTGTTTTTATTATACACACTTTTAATATATTTGTCAAATGCTAATATTAAATATTTACTTAGACAAAGGGATTTAGACAAAATCTCCGTCCCCTTGTCTCAAATTAATTGTATTGTTAATATCTTGTTGATAAATATATAAATTTGTGTTATTATTTAAAATAAATAGATTAATTATATAAAAGGAAAATATATGAAAAAATATAAAAAAATAATTTTTATAACTTTAATATCTGTAATAGCAATTTCACTATTTTTATTTAGAACAGTTATTAACAACGCAATTATGGGAATTAAAATAGCAAAAGACTTGCCTGAAGAATTGGGAATAGCCGATATAAATGGTAATAATGCCGTACTAAAGGTTGATTATTTAATAGTAATAACTTATCCATGGACTAATGGCACTAGAGGTGAACAATTGACTTTTTTTGTAAATGAAGGTAAAGTTGAATATCTAAAACTAAAAGAGACAAAATTATTCGCAATAGATACTCCATATTATATAAGCTATAATATTTCAAAAATAAATGGTGAGGATTTAAGTATCGTAGAAAACTTTATACAAAATAATAATAAATATAAGAATAGAGTTGGTTCTACAAGAAATGGAGATATTAATATTCGACTTAAAAAGGATAATCAACAATTTTCTATGATGATTCCAAATAATGAAACAGAGGAATTATATACATTGTTAAAAAAATTCTAACTCCATAAGAGTTGGAATTAGAATTTTCGTGTTCATACAATTTTTGTGTAGACAAGGGGACGGAGCTTTTGTCTTAAGCTTTTTCCCCTCTAATTATTATCTATTGCCTTATGAATATACTTATTCAATTTGTCTTTATTAATTTTTAATATATTTGACATTTCTCTTAATGATATTCCACATTTTTGTCTCATTTCTAATAATAAATTGCCAAATTCAACTTCATTTTCAACTAAGTTTCCTTTAATTTTATTTTCATACTTTTTTAACAATTCTTCTCTATTATCTTTATATTCCATTACATCTTTAATATCTTCTATTTCTTGTAATTTACTATGTATAGCATTAAATTGCTCTATATATTTATATTTGCTACCAAATAATAATTCTATACTATTGTCTGTTATTAGATTTTTTTCTTTTATATATTCATTATAGCTTGAATAATTGTAATCCTGCATTTTTAAGCAGATTCCTGCTTTTACTGGATTTCTATGTATATATACTAGGCAATTGTACAATTGTATTTCATTTAAAATAGGTTGTGTAAAAAATCTATCTCTAAAAACAAAACCTACTCTCTTGTTAATCTTATTATATCTCATTGCATATGTAGTATTAATTTTTCTCATTAAATTAGATACATCCCCTAATGTTTCATAATACATTAAGAAATGTGCATGATTATCCATCATACAATACGCTAAAATTTCAATATTCGTATTGTCTATTTTATTTTTTAATATTTTTATGTAATCTTCTTTCCATTCCTTTTTCTTGAAAATATTCTCTCTATTTATTCCTTGTATAATTAAATGAGCATAATGACTCTCAATATTTTTTCTTGCCTTACGGGGCATAATTATCATCTCCTATATAAAATTTGCCCCCACACTTTATTTATATCATATAATTATGAATTAGTCTATAGTTAATTTTCCTTAAGACAAAAGCTCCGTCCCCTTGTCTTTCCAAAAGCTCCGTCCCCTTGTCTTTCTCTCTCCGTCTCTCTCTCTGTATCTGTCTGTCTGTTTCTGTCCCATTGTCTACTGAAATTACGCAAAAAAATACAGGTTAGAAATTTGATTTCTAACCTGATATTTTGGTGCAGCTGTCAAAAAAGTACCCCTTTTTCAAAGCCTCTATTTCTGCGAAAAAATTGACTTGTAACTTAGTTTGGGTCTCCTAATTGGGTCTCCATGAGATATAAAATTGCTTAAAATGACCTATTTTATAGGGCTTAAACATCTATACCAATATTTCTCAAAGTTCTTTAATTTATATGCTTATATTACCATAAAAGCACATAAATTGTCAAATGTAATTTGACAATTTATGTATTAGGCTATTTTACTTAAAAATCCATTTCTTTTGATAACTCTTTCAAAGTATATTCTTTTTTAGATTTTTTATCTATAAACCTTATGTCGAAATCACATACAGTTATAAACTTCTCAATAGTATCGAAGTTTGGACTACTATATTCTGTTTCATAATTTGATATAGTATTGTCAGCTAAACTTAGGCTTTTACCTACTTGCTCTTGTGTTAGACCTCTAATTTTTCTTATATTTCTTAATATCATACCTATCATAATTTACCACCTTTTATTTATTATGGCAAAATAAGGGGTAAATATCATAAAATCTCGAGATACTCGAATTTTTTTGTTTATTTCTATTGCTAAACTTGTCTAATAATGTTATAATATGTCATAAGTTCGAGATATTCGAGGAGGTGCTTATATTGTCTATATCTAAACAAGATGTACTTGCTGTTGTCTTAATGTTATTGAATATTGGTATAGCTTATATGATTACAATACCCTTAGGCATACAAAATCAAATATTATTTCAGTCATATACTGCTACCAATTATTGTATTACTTATGAAATCATAATTTGGTTTGCGTTATCTTTTATAGGTGCATTTATAATTGAAAAAGTAGAACAAGGATAACCTTGCTCTACTTTTATTTTATATTTCAAAATTTTTCACTTGGCTCAAATATCCCATTTCCACTTAATACAGGGGTATTCTTGTTAATCTTCATTAGTTCCGTATCCGTCAATATATGTGTTAATGGTATCAGTTTATTCAGTTCCTTTTTCTTTGTTGGTGTAGCATTTAGCATTGTTCTTTTACCCAGCCCCTCACTATTAGCAAAATAATCTCCTTGCTTATGATAGAATTTGCTTATATATAGAACCATTTGATTTTGACTGTTATAGCATATTGTAAATTTTAGATAGTTTTCTTTGTCTATGTCTATACATTTTATTAGTTGTTTTTCTCCATGATATAAGTAATATTCTAAGTCTAATTGCCACCCATTTGAACATTTGGAATTTATTTTATTTACTTGTTCCTTACTTATCTTGGGCATTGTAATTACTCCTTTCTTATTTTTCTTTTAATTTAATTGAAATTGGTATATCCATACAAGTTCTAACACTATTCATAAAGCGGATACAAAACTTTACTAAATAAATAATAAATTACTCTATAAAAAAGTCCAAAATAGAAGAAAATAAGCTTAATAAAACAGTAAATAACCAGTTAGTGGGAAGTTCTAACTGGTTATTTATAGATTTTAGGGGTTTCAATGTCAGTTTCTATGATGTATAAATGGCTGACATACTTATATTATTATTCAATTATTGTATTTTGTCTATTTCTTAATTTCTTTGAATATTCAAATAGACACATTGTGAGATATGCACAGTCTATTGTAGAACTCTGCTTAAAATTATTTATTCCTATTGCATAGCATAAGTCTGATAGCTTATGTTTCTTACTCTTAGGGTTTATCTGTTTTGCTATATCTAGTATATTTACAACTTGATTATTAGTAGTTCCAATATTTTGTTTTAGAAACTTCATTGTAAATTCAGCATTATGCGAAACTATAATACTACTTTCTATAAATTTTAATACTTGAGGTGCAACTGTATCTATGCTAGGTGCATATTGTAATAGTGCATTAGATATATTAGTTAGTTCTTGTACATTGGTATTTAACTCCTTTCGAGGTTTTATTATAGTAGTATAGGTATCTACTATTTTACTATCTTTTATCTTTACAGCTCCTATTTCTATTATTTCATTTTGACTTTCATACAAACCTGTTGTTTCTATATCTACTACACAATAATCTGTAATATTGTTTAATTGTAATTCTTCTTTCATTTTTTCCTCCTAATTTTAAGATTCAAGTATATGTCTTCAATGCTACTTAAGTATGTTTACTAAAAAACAAAGTAATTCATGCTTATTAGCTTTTTCTCTTACTATCGCTATTAAGTTATTTTTATATTTATAGAATTGATTTCTGTATTTATCATAGTCTTCTTGAGTAAATATAGTAGGACCTTCTAATACTATACTTTCGTCTGTATCTTTATCAATAAAGTCAAATGATAATTTCCTTTCTTTTGGTTCCTGTAAATGTTCTATAACCCACATATCTTTAGCTTGTCCGAATATTAGTATTGTAGGCTCTATCTTTGGCAAATACTTATGTAGAATATCTGATATAACTTGTTTGTCTGTTATAAAATTAGTCATTTCCAATAATTCACTTATATACCCGTGTTCTAGTAGAGCCTTTTGTATTTCAGGTGTATTTAGTTCTTCCTCTGTACCATAAGCTATATACCTGTCAAGTATGTCTTCGTCTGTATAATCTTTTAATGATTTATTTTTTAGTCTGTCTTTGACTTCTTCAAATGTTATTGTTTTTTGTTCCATATTATTTTCCTCCTTTTACATAGAGTATATCATATATAAATTTTTTTGTCTTGTTCTGCTCGTACCCAACTAATGTTCGTATATTTCCATATCTTTTAATATGACAGCTTTGTCTGTTAATTTCTTAATTTTCTCAGGTGCCTCAGTATGTAGAGGAATAACCACCTCAGGTCTAGTAATATCTATAACTTGTTTAATACATTCTCGGTCTCCGGTGTCCGTGAAGTATGGCAAGTTATTACAGGTATATCTAGCTCTGCCATTTTATCTAAGAATTTCATAGTAGGTTCGTCCTGTGTTTTATACCCCTCCCATAGTGAATACACGACACAGCAATTATCCAATACTTTATTTTTTAACTTTAGCTTTTCTATATCTCTCCACATACTGGCACGGCAGTTCATTAGGAACTTTCCGTGTAGCTTTTGACCTGTTTGTTTTATTTTACTTAAGTATGGTTCTATATATTGACAGTAAGGTTCTTTATTCCTCATTCTATATAAATATGAGGGAAGATAGCAGTACACTTTATTTGAATTTAGTGCATTGGGTATCTTTTGAGTTACTTTCTGCAATACCATATTTAATAGAATATCCCATATTATAGTTTTACCTGTTCTATTAGCCACCCTAGTTAGTGTTGTTATTCGGTCTATTGTAGTAGTTGATGTTAATACCAGCACTTGGTCATAGCATTTAGTCTTTTCTGCTATTTCTACTGCTAGTTCAGCCTCTGTTTGACTTTTTATATTTGGTCTTGATAGAGTAGTCCCCTCTGTAATTAGTATATCTATTTTACCAATTTTCCTTAAAGTAGATTTGAATAATTTACCCTTATAGCCATGATTTCTATAATCGCCGAGTATAAAGTACCTTTTTACTGTCTGCCTCTATTAGAAACATAAAGGCTCCGGTATGCTGAGTGGTCTACTGTAAACGATGTTATTTTGACTTCCTTGATATAAAAAGGCACTTGGTCTTTTATATCTATTGTTTTGTGTGTAATCTTCCCTTTTTGAGAAAAGCTAAAGACCGTTTCTATTATGCTCCTTGCTTGGTTAGACATATATACAGGTATTTCAGGAAGCACCTCATTTATTCTTCCATAGTGGTCTCCGGTGATAGTGGCTAATCAGCACACCGATCGTAGGTCGGTTTACCTATATTTAGTCCGTTCAATTTCAGGTAATCTTAGTATATCGTCTAAGTCCATACCGAAAATCTAATAATATCCTCGTACCCTTAGCAGTTGTTAGTGTAGTTAAGGCACCTCCGTATGGTTGAGGTGCCTTTCAAAATTTTTATTTGCATAGGGTTGACCCCCTTATTCATTTATAGTGGTTTTAATAGATGTTATTTGTGTTCCGTCTGTGGTATATTCTAAGTAATGATATTCTATACTATCAGTACCTGACCTCAACTCAAATGTTTCAAATTCTTTACACTTAGATTTTAATTCCTTAGGTACAGCTATACATACCTTAATTGTTAGATGTGGGGTTACTCTACCATGAAAGCCCACAATCTTATACCAGTCTTGGCCTATTTCACTATGTAAAAGATTCAATAGAAATACTGCTTTTGATGTTCCGTTTGATAGGACTATTTCAGGGGTAATATCCTTTGTTAATGGTTCTATAATCGTTAGTTTTCTTACCTTAGTTCTAGTAAGTATATTGATATATCCTTTTTCTTCCTTAGGGTTTAATATTATTGGTATTTCATAGAATAGGTTGTTACATTTTACCGGCTGACAGCCTAGAAGTAATTTCCCTATCGAGCTGGTTTTTCCAAATTCCTCTAGTAACATACTTTGTAGATGTTTTTGCTCATTGATTTTGCCATTAGCTTTTATGTCTTGATTAAAGAAATTTAGAAACTGTAATGTCTCTACTGCTTTTATGTCCTTGTCTTGTAATTGAATATCACAATTATAGATTTTCTTATTGCTTTCGTCATAAGATTTAGTTGCAATAGTTGTTTTATCTTCAGCTATACTTACAGTTGCTATTGGTTGACCTTTGTATCTTGCTTGTAGTATGAAAATACTAGGTTGTGTTGTTTTTACTTCTGTTAGGTAAAATTGTATACCCTCGTACTTTTTTACTTGCTTATAGAAATGGTCTAGTAGTTCTTTGTTATCTGCAAGTATCTTTGCTTGTTCCTCATAAGTTTTGTTCCAGTCTTTGGACTGTTCAAGCACTTTCTGTGCTTGTGTAATTGTTCCTTGTAATAGTTTTTCATCCATTTATAATTACCTCCTGTGCTTATTTTAATGCAGTGTTGGGAGGTGTGCTAGTGCTTGTAATATGAAATATATAGGGTGTGTCATTTTTGGGATAATATTTTGTATTTTTAGTTAAGTAAAGTAATAAAATGTATCTAGGTAGTTTGTGGGTAAAAAAGCTAAAATAAGAGGAATAAGATATAAATAAAATTTGATTTTGTCCAATAATGGCTATTACAATAGTTTAATAGCAGAAAACATAATAAAAAGCAACTACAATGAGTTGCCTTATGTGTATTGTATTTTAATAGTTTATTGCAAAGGTTTTTATTGTTGCTGGTTGTTTCACTGGTTTATACTCTGTTGCTTTACCCATTGCTTTTACTAAATATTGTGTTGTTTGTAAGTATTGGTAGATGTAATTGTAATCGTCATTGCACTGGTTTGTATTTCTCTTTATATTTCTAGTCTGGTTCTTAAATTCTGTCATATTATTCAATAGAGTGTATATTAACTTTAATCTTTCTGGGCTGTCTTCTGTTGTATCTTCTATATTAGATATTTTTATTGTTAAATTTTTTACTTGCTCCTCTAGTTTAGGAACACTTACAAGCCTTAATATTTCTCGTTTATAATGTATTATTTCTTTTTCCTCTAAAGTATGTAATTTTAGATTTTGCATATTTTGAAATAGTGTTTCCATATCTGTACTAGCACTTTCTAAAGTTAATGAAGTAAAATAATCTTCTATCATTTCTGCATTTCGTTCTTTTAATTCGTCCTGTGCATCTGCATATATATTCATTGTTATACTTATATCTTTATGCCCCAGTAGAACTTGTAATGCTTTTGGGTCAGCTTTTACTAAAACACCTATTGAAGCATAAAGATGTCTTAAGCCATGTACAGTAATATTACTGGTTCTAAGATTTGATATTCGTCCATTTGCTTTTTTCTTCTTTATGGTTATAACTCTAATTCCTGCTTGTACACAAAGTTGACGCATTACTCTTATTATATTGCTTTCATTTATAGGTTTTCCATTATTGGAGAATATTAGTGCTTGAGGTCTATTTTTATTTACTCTAGGTTCTAATATATCTCGAAGCATAGGGGTTAAAGGTATACTTCTTGTCCCACTAGGTGTTTTGGTAGTTGCCCCTCTTACAGTTTTATTGAATTTATTTTTTGTTACTGTGGTTTCAATATATATCTTGTCTTGCTGTAAATCTATATTTGCAGAAGTTAGTCCAAGTGTCTCTCCAATTCTAAGTCCACCAAAAAGCTGAACTTTTAGTATATCAGTATATTTGTGTTCACTTTTATTTAATACCTCTAAAAATTTAATACATTCTTCTCTAGTAAAAGGTTTTACTATTTTTGTATCTTTATTTGACTTTGGCTTTTTTACTTTTCCCTCAATTTCAAATGGGTTTAGTTCTTTACTTAACTTGTCCTCTTTTACAGCATAATGAAATACCTCTCTTATTAGAGAGTATATTTTATTAAGATATGACTGTGAAAATCTATATACTTCTTCATCCTTACTTTGTATAAACTTTTTAATATTAGAAAGCCTTTTTAATTCTTCGTTTAATTCATTTGCAGAAATATTTTTAATTGGTTTATGACTGCATTTCATATATTCTTTTACTATTTTTGCACTATCTCGTTTTCTATTTAAGGAATTATCTTTTAATTCGCTATATTCTTCTTGTTCCTCTAGCATTTCGTCCATTAACTTATTAAATGTATCAGGTACTTTTGCAAGATATGAGCCTTTTCTTAATTGCTCTTGTATTTTATCATAATTATCTTTTACTATTGCTTTTTCATTTCCATATACTGGCTTTTTTCTTCCTTTATTATCTGTGTACCACATTCTATATCTTTTGCGGTCTTCTTGATAATAAATTGTTATTCCTCTGTATGTTCCTACATTTGGCATAATATTACTTCCTTTCATTTGTACTTGAAAAAGCAGTAATTTTATGCTACAATACAAGTAGCAGTTGGATATTGCTTATCCAAGTGTTTTGTAGAAACTGTTTAGAGTGTGGTTCCGGCAAGAATAGCACTCTATCAGTTTTTTATTCTTTAAATTTCATTTTCTTATAATAGTTTTTGTCGTTTATTCGTTCTCTTATGATTTCTTCTAATATATCTGCCATAACTTCTTTTACTATTCCGTCATTTGTATATTTTATAAATTGGTCTAGTGGTTCTCCGATAGTTTGTATTTTTTCAAGATTAATCTTAATGTTTTTATCCATATTGTAGTCAAGTATATGTTGGCATTCTTCTTTGGCTATATTCATTTTCTCTTTATGATTTCTTACTATATAATTTAAACCTGCATAATCTGTCATTCCATTTAGCTTTAAGGAAAAATTTATAAAGTCAATTAGTTTGCGTATCTTCTGCGTTTGATTATGGCTTAAATCTTTTTTGTCTTTTACTTTCTGTTTTATATTATCTAATGTACTTCCCAAAATGTCTTTTTTTATGTATGTAACATTTGCGAGTGCGTCCATTGAGTATATTGTATTGTATTTTTTTAATTTTAATATAAAAGCATTTAGTATTTCAAGTTTATCATCAAGTTGCCATTGTTTTACTATTTCGTTTGTTTCATCAGTTAGACCGTTGTCATTATTTGCAGTAGTTTGTATTTCTCCCAATAGGTATGATGATAAAACATTTAATTCTTTTGCTATTTCTGTTAATTCTTCAATTTGTATCTTTCTTCCTTTGATGTTTAACTCTGCAAAATTTATTTTTTCTGTTTTTAGTCCAACTGCTTTTGCTAATTCACTTTGTGTCATTCCTCTTTTTTCTCTGGTTTCTTTTAATCTTTTAGAAAATGTTTCCAAACAGTTAATTTCTATGTCTTCTCGTTTTTGTTCTTGCATTGTCTTTTTTTCTTTGTTCATATTTTCACCTCTTTTTATTTCCCATTTTTGCCTTTTTTATTTACTATATTACACTACTTTTTATTGTCTGTCAATAGTAAATTTAATTTTTTATAAAAATTTTTTTGTTATATATAATATGTAGGTTTTTGCTTTTATTAAATCGGTTCTGAAAAATTATTAAAAAAAAACTTGACATTTTTCAATAATCAATTTATAATGTTTTTATCACTTCCCAAATTTGCCTTTTTTTAATTTGGAGGGTGGTAAATACAAAATTTAACTAACACCTATACAACTATAAAACACTATATAAGCAATAATATTCGTAGTAATGAATACAGCAAATAAATTTTTAACAGAAGGAGGGAAACTATGGCAAAAATAAGCGAAGAATATTACACTCCCAAAGAATTAGCTGATTTGTGGAAAATGTCAATCGGCTTTATTCGAAAAGAGATTAGAGAAGGTAGATTAACGCCTGAAAAATATGGGAAGTGTCTAAGATTTACTAAAGAGCAAGTAATTGCATATATAGAAAAATTTTGTATATAGGAGATGTTAGGAAATGGAAAAGAAATATTTTAGTACAAATGAAGAATCAACTAAAAATGTTTATGAAGATAGAATTAGAAAAATTGCTGATATTTTGGGGCTTGGGCACCCTAAAGTATCTGGCGATAGCTTGCAAATGCTCTGCCCTTTTCATAAAGAGGACAACCCTAGTTTTGGTATCCATACTGAAAAAGGAGCTTATCATTGCTTTGCTTGTGGTGCGAAGGGGCATTTTAGTCAATTGGCTCAAGATTTGGAGGGTCATATATTAGCTGAATATATTGAAGATATAGACAATTTTAGGATAATTGCTAAAGTTGATACTCGTACTGGATATGACGAAAAACCCTCTAAAGAAGATATGGCTAAGATTAGATGTGCCTTACGATGTGCAAAAGTAATGAATTTTAAGATAGAAGATTTAATCACTCTTATATTAAGGGGGCATAGCGTTTGCCCCTCAGGTGCTAATAGTAATAATGAGTGGCAAAGTCAACAATGCTTTATGCTTGATTTTGATAATAAAAATAGTCATTTTACTATGCAAGAAGTGCTAGACTATGCTAGCACTATAAATAAGACACCCACATTTGCCTATTACACTTTTAGTCATAGCCAAAGGAAACCTAAGTTTAGGTTCGTGTATTGTTTTAAGGAGCCTATAACTGTTAAAGAGCAAATGCAGGCTATAATTACTAAGATGTTAAAGTTATTTAATGGCTATGGTCCAGATATGGCTTGTAATGACCTATGTCGTATATTTTTAGGTACGAATCAACTGAAAGATGTCTTTACAAGCAACTTTATTTACTCTGGTTTTCGATTTAGTGAAGAACAGATTAGAGAAGTGGAAAGTATTATTGGCACAAATGACAATACGGTTTCTACTGATATTAGTAAATATTTCATTAAAGGCAAATTGCAACATAATACACTTGCTAAAGATTTAATAAAAAAATACCACTTTATAAAACTAAATAATTTGCCTTATTTCTATGATACAAATGAGGGAATTTATGTAGAGGGGCTAAATAGTGGCAAAATAGAAGATATATTAGTGCAAAAATATAGTACATTAAATATTAGTCAAAGGCAGGAAGTTATTGAGAGTATTAAACATTCACTTGATAAAAATATGGAACATTGTAATTATCATTATATTGGTTTTCAAAATGGTGTTCTATATCTTGATTTCATGGAACTTATACCATTTAGTCCAGATATTATAATTACAAGTAAATTAACTGTAAACTATGTAAATCATTTATTCGATAGCAATGAGAGTGTAGACAATTTTTTTAATGATATATCACAATATAATCAAAGTGTAATTGACTTGTATTATAGAATTATTGGTATTTCATGCTGTGCTACAAATAAATTTCATAAAACTTTCGTTTTTTATGGGGGTGGTGGAAATGGAAAGGGGAAGTTCTTTGATATAATTAAGGCACTTGTTGGATATGATTTATACAACTGCGTAAGTTTGAAGCAACTAACTAATGACAGATTTGCTCCTGCTGAATTGCTTGGTAAAACTGTTAATATCTGTGCTGACGATAAAATTATTAGTTCTAAAATTGATACCGAAATTGTAAAATCTTGTCTTAGTGAAGATCCAGTCAATGCACAAATTAAGTATGGACAACCTTTTAAGTTTAACCCAGTTGCAACTTTTTTAGTTGGTACTAACTACTCTCTTGATTTAGACGATACTTCAAATGCTATTGATAGAAGATTTGTAGTTATTCCTATGAGTGCTGAATTTCATGAAGATAATGATAATTTTGATGTTAATATGTCTGAAAAACTTACCACTCCTGAAAATTTGGAATACATTGCTTATAAAGCTATGTTTTTGTTTGCACAGGTTATGCGTTTAGGACAATTTCCTATACCTGATGTAGTAAAAAAAGAGACTGATAGGCAATTACTTGATTTTAATACAGTTAAACAATTTTTACAAGACAACCCATTTAGGAGAGAAAAGCCTAGTGTTTTGCGTGAAGAATATGAAGAATATTGTAAACAAGAAGGGTTAGAGCCTGTATCAGCCAAACGATTTGGTATAGATATGAAAAATATTAAAATTAAAATTAACGACAATGAAATCAAATATAGAAAGGTAAAACTCCCTGACCCAGAAGATGGAAAATATAAGAACTATTATATTGCAAGTGATTATAAGGCTAATGAAACTCATAATCCTATGATTTCCCGTCAAGGTAATGATATTTTTAATGATTTAGTTACAGCTATTGAAACAGGTAATATCAGCCAAGATGATTTGCAAACCTTAAAAGAACATATAGATAATAGTTTATCACATGAAATTGACATATCCGATTTTGAGGGCTTAGACATGAAAATATAAAAATTAAGAGTATTAAACATTATTGTTTAGTACTCTTTTAATAATTATTATATAAAAAGTATAAATGACCTATGGTACCTGTGATATAAATATTAGTTTCCAAATCATAAGTATAAGCATTGTTTATTTTCTATTGGCATACTTTATTCTTGCCCCCGGATACCTAGCTTCAATAACCTTTTTAGCCTCTGTATCACTTGCAGCACTTACTATTTCTTGCCTATCGTGTCCTTGCCAAGAAAAGTTAACTTCATATTGGCTCATTTTATTCACCTCCATTTACTATATTATCAAATATTTATGTATTAAATTTTATTGCTTACTATATCCTCGCCAGTAAATGGGTCTTTTGCAAAAACCTCTCTAAACAAATTCTCACTTTCTTCATACTTTTTTTCTTCTACTAACATATACATTTTAGTACGGGATATTTCTAAATATTCTTCTTCTATCATACCTACTGGAGCATTTATTATTTTTCCTTTACCTTTATACTTAAAATAAAGATTTTTCCTATATTTTGTTTCACTTTTGAGAATAACATTAACACCTGTTAATTTATCTTCATTTTCTGTTAAATCCCAAGAGACACTTGAGATATGATAGTCTCCTTTTTCGTCAATACTTTTGAAAGGAGTAACCCTGTCAATTCTCCTTTGTAATTCTTCTTTTTCTCTTTCCTTTTCTTTCTCTGGACTATGTTCGTATTGATAGTTTTTTTGATTTATTTCTTCTACTATATTGTTATACTTATCTCTTGCACTAACAGGTAATACCGAGTTATAAAGTGCTAGAAGTAAAAAGACAACAATATATCCAAAATTTTTAGGCACAAATATAAATCCTATTATCAGTATTATCCAACCTAATATTCTTAATTTAGCCAGTATTTTCATCTGCTTTGAATATTTTTCTTTTTCTGTTTCTAGTCTCTCTATTTCTTCTTGGTGTTCTTTTTCTTCATTGTTCATTATTGTTCCTCTTTTCTTCAAAAAATTATTATTTCCGTTATTATAAATATTTAATATTTGACTTTCAATTTCTTTATTCTCCACTGGTAAATAGCGAAGAGTAGATTTACTTTCCATATTGTCTAATCTATATATATGTACTACATCTCCTTTTCCTCTGTTAGGCAATAACACAACATAGCTTTCATTGTTTAATCGTATTAAGTCTAAAAATTTGAATTTCGCTGTAGTTCCATTGTCATAGGCTAATTTTATTTTTTCTAAATATTTGAATTTTATATTTTCCATATTATACTTTCTCCATAACTTTTAATATTGTATCACATTAAATTTATAAAGTAAAGTCCTAATTTACACAGGTAATTATAACTTTGTTTATATATTTACATGAAATTTATATAATTACTAATAATAAATAGGAATAGGGGGCTTAGTTGTGGAGGATAATTCTAACATTCTACAAATTATTGGGGATAATTTGAAACAAGCTAGAATGAATAAAAAGCTTACACAGGAACAGTTGGCTGAAAGGTTAGGGACTTCTTGTAAATTTATATCTATGATAGAAAGAGGATGTTCGGGTTTAAGTTTATCTAATATAGCTAGGATATGTGAGATTTTAGGAATTGAACCTAATAGCCTTTTCAATGGTATAATTGATTATAATAATAAAACTGATAGATATATTGTTGATAGTCTTTCTACACTTTCAGTAGAAGATAAAGAATTTGTTGTAAATGTTATAAAGTATGTATTACGCAAAAATAAATAAGAACAATATAAGGAATATCCATATTATAGATGTTCCTTATATTGTTCTTATTTACATTCATTTTTCCATATCTCATTAAACATTTTAGCTGATGTTATAAAACCTAATTTAAAGAATTGCATAGTCTCTTGGTCTTCCATATTATTTCGTAACTCCATAATTTTTTCAAATATTTCTTTTTGTTCTTCTGTTATGGCCGAATAAAACTCATTTTCTAACTTTATACACTCTGATAATATTACCTTGTATTTTGATGTAGTAGTTTTATCTTGTTCTGCATTATCATATAATTCCTTTATAATACTTTCATCTTCCATATAGTTACTCCTTTCATTATTCTAGGCTAATTGCCTGATACCTCCCATTGTACCTTTTATCTGTATTCCTCCGAACTCTGCCATTTGTGGGCCTGATAAGTTTATACAATATGCTAATGGTAACCCTTGTTTTAAGTCTGCCTTATCTTTTTTCCATTCCTCTTGACATTTAGATACATATAATAAGCTCAGATATTTACCATACACAGTTGGTGTTAGTATAGCATGATATACTAAAATATTCTTTTCTTCTTCAATTTCTTTTATTATATTGGTATACTTTTCTTGATTTGTAACCCAATATAATATTGCTGGAAATGCTTGATTTTGATATTCTGAGTAATAAACCGTTCCTTCATTCAAAAATTCTTTAGTAACTGTTTCCATTAGCTGAAACCTATCTTGTAAAATTTTTAGTCTTTCTATCGCTTCCTGTTTTTGTAATTGCTTTAGCTCCTGTTCCATATTTTCACCACCTTTTCTAATTTAATTTTCTATAATTATAATTCTTGATGTGGGTAATTTTCTTTCTCTTGTTGAATTAACTTTTACTTGAACATAAAAATAGATACTGTATATTGGTGCCTCTGGAGGGAAATCATGAATTGGGTCTCCTTTTTAATAATATGAAATCTTGTATTTAGGTTGGGAGAAAATATACAGGATAAAATCGTGGGTCTACTTGTTGGGTCCCCTCGTGTATGATACTTGGTAACACTCTATGATACTCAAATGAAAAAATAAAAAAAATTACTGCCTTGTATGGGTAGTAATTTCAATACTCTGTGATATTTTGTGATACTATATGATAATAAAAAAATTCCGGGTTTATATGTTCAAAAACCCGGAAAAATGGTGCAGATGGCCGGAATCGAACCGGCACGGGAGGTAAGTCCCGCAGGATTTTAAGTCCTGTGCGTCTGCCAGTTCCGCCACATCTGCTTATTTTGAACTGACAATGTTTATTATACTAATTTTGCTCTTAATTGTCAACAGGTTTCACAAAATTTTTTGATTTTTTTGTTGCTTTTCAAATGATAATTAACAATTTTTTCTTTAAGTATTTGCTTTAAATTAGCTTTTTAATATTTTAAATTTAATTTTTTAGTTTTATTTTAAACTTTTTCATTTATTGCTTTATTAATATTTCTAAAATCCTTTACCGCTTGCATACCTATTTTGCATATTCTTTTTAAATTGATTGAATTTTTTCCACCTTGTCTTTGTCTAAAAGTTATTGGAATATATTTTACTTTAAGATGCTCTTTTTCATATAATACAGAAATTAACACATTAGATAAATTAAAATCTTTTGGTATTCTATTTATTTGCTCTTTTAGTGTATCAACCTTCATTAATCTAAATGGAGTGTTTGCATCAGTAACATTAACACCAAAGCACAATTTTATAACTAACTTTAATGTCTTTGTTACAAATATTCTAGAAATTCCGTCTTTTCTAGTATTTCTATGACCAATAACCATATCATAACTATTTCTTAAATCCCAAAATTGCCAAAATTCCTCAGATAAAGTTTGTCCATCAGAGTCTGTTTGGAAAATAAATGTTGCTCCCTCTTTTATTGCATAATTATATCCATAAAGTAATGTTGCACCATGTCCACTATTTTTCTTTGTTAGTGCAATCATATATGGTTTATCTTTTTCATATTCCTTCATGATTTCATAAGTTTTATCTTTACTACCATCATCAATTACTAAAAGCCTACTATCATTTCCAATTTTTTCTATTACTTTGTACCATTCTTCTATTACACTACCTATATTTGCTTCTTCATTATAGGCTGGTATTACTATATATAATTTTTCCATATTTTACTCTATCCCCTTCTTTTTTTACCTTTTATTTAATGACCAAGCAACAAAACCGTCTTTATCATATCTTGTATAAATGCCCTCTTCAGTCATATTTTCAAAAATTTTATAAAAATTAATTAGATTTACATACGGTTCATAACCTGAATTTATTAATTGTTCAAATTTTTCCACACCATGATAATAAATAACTAAATCTGGTTTATTTTCTTCAATTTCTTCCATAATTTCATTATATATCTTATTATCTACAAGTATTATTGGGTACTGATAAGCATATTTTCCATCATATTTTCTATTTGAAAGATTATATAGAAAGCATACATTTTCAAGCATTAAAACATTATCATTTTCATTAGAATTTGCCTTTATATATTTAACAATTTCTTCATCATACGCATTTGGATACACCGCATAGCTAACTATGTTCATATGATTATAAACTTCTTTCAATTCAGCTAGTCCAACTACTACTGTAAAAACTAAAATAAATAATATTTGTATTTTTTCACTTTTCAATTCCATTATATATTTCATAATTAAAGTAATCGGAACAATATAGCATGGAATTAATATCATTGCATAATGTCCATATTTTCTTCCAGCCATTGAAATTATTAGCATAGTACAAATAAAATACAATATTTGTGTTATTATTTCTGCATATTTTAGCTTTTTCCTTTTTCTTCTTAAAAATTCAAATACAAGTATTAGCAATATTATAATATTAACTTTTGTACTCATAAAAAAGTATTCTATTGTATTTATAAATCCCTCTTCATTTGCACCTGAATATATAAAATTAAATTGTAAAAATCCATACATAAAGTCCGAAAAAGCATTATTTAATGTAAAATAAATAGCAATTGGTCCTATAACTGTTATCATACCGAGCTATAAAAATAAATATTGTTTTTGCTAATTCTTTATACTGTTTATTAGATATATAGCTAATTATTATCATAGGAACATACACTATCCAAAGTGGTATCAGATTAGGTCTTAGCATTATTACAGTTGCTAAACATATACCATTTAAGTATATTTCTATAGGCTTTACTTTTCCATTTATTATAAATTTAGAAAATACATAAAGTGAATATATTATAAATGGCAAAGAAAATTCTTCAGAAAAGTTCCCACATTGTAAAAATTGCAGTATTGGTATTATTGAAATAACAGTAGCAAATATACCAATATATTTACTATTTGAGTATAATTTACTAATTTTATAAAGCATACATAGATTTACAAACATAAAGATAGTCTCTAATACCCATACCCCTATTTCTCTTCCATTTGATAATGTTAATCCTATTACTTCAAAAATATATAACATAGGTCCTTTATGGTCAAAAAAATCTTTATAAAGGATTTTTCCATTTCTTATTAAGTTTCCTCCATATATAAAAACTGCACTATCTGAGCCTGTCCTCTTATTTCCAAAAGGGTTAAGCTGACTTTGCATTAAAATTAATACACTAATGATGGCCATTATTAAAACGATTAGTATTACAGATATGAATTTTTTTATAGAAACTTTACTTTGTATCATTTCTGTCTCTTTCGTTTCCTTCATATATTTACACCTCTTATTTCTATTTTTTAATTATATCAAAGCAAAATATTACAGTCAACGTTTTAATAAAACATTTCTTGACATTATATTACATTATGGTAAAATATTCATATACAAAAGATAGGAGGAAAAATTAAGTTTTTCCTTAAGAAAGGCAGGATTCAAAACTATGGACCAAACAGATACAAAAGTTATTAATGCTAAATCTAGAAATGCAAAATTGTTTCCATTTTATAAAATGTTTGCATGGGATTTGTTATTTTATTACTCAATACAATTTCTTTTTTATACGCAAAATAAGGGATTACACGCATCAGAAGTGCTTTTTGCAGAAGCCTTTTACCCTATATTCAAATTACTTTTTCAAATTCCTTGCGTAAATATAGTTGAAATCTTATCAAAAAGGAGAAGCATAATTGTAGGTAATATACTTGTAACGCTCGGAATTATAGAATTAATTGTAGGTCAAGGAATTGCCTCTGTAATATTATTTAATATTTTAATTGCCATTGGTTATTCTATAAAAAATATTTGTGAATCTCCTCTTTTAAATGATTGCGTTTCATATAAAGAAAATTCTAGAACTGTATTTTCTAACTTAGATGGAAAAGGTTCTTCTTTTTGGTACTATTTTGATGCAATCACTGGCTCATGCTGTGGCTTTCTTTATGTTTTCAATAATTACTTGCCAATATATTTGTGCTTAGCTTCGTCAGTTATTTCATTAATATTATCACTTAAATTTGTGCCTTATGAAGATGAAAGTAAAAGAACTGTTCTTTTAAATGAAACAAGTAGTTTTAAGGCATATTTTAAAGATATAAAAATTTCTTTTAAAAATATATTTCAATCTAGTAGGTTAAAATCCCTATTAATATTTTCTGCTGGTTTTTCTGGGCTTCTTATGGTTCGTACTACAATGGCAAGCAGTTTGTTCACTGAAATTGGAATAAAAGAAGAATATTTTGGTATCATATTTGCTATTTTAACTGGAATATCAGGAATAGCATCAAAGAATCAAAATTTCTTTCATAAAAGATTAAAAAATAAATTACTTTCATACTTTTCACTTACATTTTGTATATCAATGATTGTAGTTGGATTATCTGCAATTATAACTCATGGAAGTATGTTTGGTATAATTATTATATTACTTTCTTACGCTTTACAATATATGATAAAAGGACCATATTATACTTTACAGAAGAGATACTTAAATAGTTTTTCTTCTTCAACAATGGTTCCTAAAATATATTCAGCAACTACATTAATTGAAAGTATTTTCAGTTCTATCGTATATTTTATAGCTTCGTTCTTACTTACAATTACAGATACATCTTATGCACTTGTTATATTAGGCTGTATTTTTACAATAATATTTATATTTATTTTAGATTATATGAGACCAAGATTAGGCTTAAAGCCTGAAGAGTATAAAAAATCTGATATTAATTTCACTGAAGTACATTAATACATACAAAAAAATAACCATCTACGATGGTTATTTTTTATATCTATTAACTAATTTATTAAAACTAATTAATTATTTACTATATCTTTTAATGCTTTTCCAGCTTTGAATACTGGAGCTTTTGATGCAGGTATTTTGATTTCTTCTTTAGTTTGTGGGTTTCTTCCTTTTCTAGCTGCTCTCTTTCTTACTTCAAAAGAACCAAATCCAACTAATTGTACTTTTTCTCCTTTTACTAATGCATCTGTAATAACTTCTGTTACTGCATTTAAAGAAGCTTCTGCGCATTTCTTAGTTGCACCTGTTTTAGCAGCTATAGCTGCGATTAAATCTGATTTGTTCATTTACATTACCTCCTATTAAGTATCATTTATGTAGATTATATCCATCTACAATAACATTATTCGTCAAAATTCTTTAAATTCCTTCTTTTTTTCTTGCAATTTTTTGTTTTATCCTTACAGACAAGTAGATTTTCGTCTTTTTTGTCTTTTTGTTAATTGTGCTGTAGTGGTTATTTCCCATATATACCAAGTCTTTCGAGCATTTTGCATAGTTTAGTTCCATAAGGTATCATGTATAACTCTTCTTTTGTAAATATTTTTAATACTATTATACTTATGGCATAAATTACCACGGCAAATATTAAAGAAATTATTGTTGCTAATTTTATTGATATAGCTGTTCCTATTAAAATTAAATATAAATAATATGAACATACTCCCATAATGAAGGTTGCAATTATTGGCTTTATAATGTATTTAATTGGCTTTACATCTAATTTTATAGTCTTATTTAGTACATAATAGCTTATCACAAAAACTAATATATTATTCACAATTGAGCCTATTGCTGCTCCATTAACTCCTATTTGTGGTATAGAAATTAATATTATATTTAAGATTAATTTTACGACTAAGCCTATAAAAGAAGATATTGCTGGTACCATAATTTTGCCTAGTCCTTGCAATGCTCCATTTGTTGTTTGAGCAAGTACTGAAAATATAATTGTAATAGCACTTATTTGCAATAATAATGCTCCTGATGTTGCATTAGGAAATATTAAGTTAATTATTGGTTGTGCAAAAATTATCATGCCAACTGTACAAGGTAGTCCTATAATCATTGTAACAAGCAATGAAAAAGATATTCTTTTTTGTGCATTTTCTGTTTCTTTTTTTGCCATTGCTGAGGAAATTGCTGGAACCAATGCTGTTGCAAATGCAACATTAAATGATAGCGGTAGTGTTGTTAGTGTGTCAACTTTTCCACTAAGTATTCCATATTGTAGCTTTGCTTCTGATTCTGACAAAAACTTTTTTAATCCTCTTACAACTGTTATGGAGTCTATATTTTTGTTTAGTGTTGACATTATTGCACTAAGTGTAATTGGAACTGATACAAATAGTATTTTTTTAACTACTTCTATTGCACTTTCTACACTGTGTTTTACATTATTTGTATTTACATTTTCTTCTAAGGTTTTCTTATATATTTTATAGTATAAAGCTAAATATCCAAAACTTAGCATTACAGATAAGGTTGTTGCAAGATTTGCGCCTGCTGCCATTACTGTTACATCTAGTCCATATATAACTACGACTAATTCTACTACAACTATTGTTAGTAATGTTTTAAATATTTGCTCTAAAGTTTGTGCTTTTGCTGTTGCAGATATTTTGTCTCTTCCATTAAAATATCCCCTCATAACTGATGCAATTGTTACAAAGAAAATTGCTGGAGATAAAGCAACAAGTGTAAGTTCTGATTCAGGTATTTGTAAAATTACATTTGCTATATATCTTGCTCCTAGAAACAATATAGATGTTCCAATTAGCCCTATTACTCCAAACGTCATAAGAGCGATTTTGAATATTCTATTTGCTCCTTTATTATCTCCGAACTGCTACCTTTTCTGCAACCAATTTTGAAATTGCATTTGGCACACCTATTGAGGAAATTGTAAGCAATAGTGCATATATTAAATATCCTCCACTATAAATTGCATTTCCTTCGTCGCCAAATCCTTCTCTATTTGTTAAATATACTCTATATACAAAGCCTAAAAGCTTTATGAATACTTGTGAAATCATTAAAACTAATACGCTTTTCATAAAGCCTTCAGCTTTGCTTTTTTTCTTTTCTGCTCTAATTTGCATTGAACTTCTTCCTTCTTACCCTATATATATTCTTAATTATATTATTATTACACTTTTTTCATTACTTTTCTTAACTTCTCTGAATTGAGATTTGTTCCGTAAAAATCTTTTCTAGAGCATCCTGCCCTACCAGAGCCAGCGCAGGCACATGCACAACTGCTTGCACACGAACTTGCACAGCTACTATGTGCACAAGCACAACTACTATGGGCACATCCTCCGATAAAATCCTCCACCATAAAATGGATATCCACCATAGAATCCTGAGTGTCTATAATATCCTCCACCACCGAAGCCGTGAGAACATCGAAATAATTATTGCAATTATAACAATTATAAATATTATAACGCCAAAATTTACTCCAGTATTATAGGCACCATTTTGATTATTTTTCCATTCATTTGCAGAACTCAAAGAAGAGAACGCTTTTGCACTGTATTTAACAGTTGCAGTAAGTTTTTCTCCTTTAGCTAAATTTGTTTTATTCCATATTAAATAGCTTTCATCCTTGTTTTTTGTATTACTGCTTTTTACTTGGTCTTTATTCCATCTAATTGTTAAATTATCAACTTTTATATCTGTAAACCATGCTGGTGTAAATTCAAATTTGCAATTTCCCCATGATTTTTTGTACATACTTGATTGATGTATAGAGTATCTAAATTTTACTTGTTCTCCTGATTTATACGCTTTTTTAAAATATATTTTTACAAATGAGCCATTAGATTTTGTTATGCTTGCAATATTATTACTTAAAGCGGTTGCTCCTGAGAAGTTATCATTAGGCGTACCTATTTGTACCCAAGTAAGAGGTCCTTCTGTCGTTGAATCAAGCACTTTCCATGTTATTTCATATATAATATCTAGTGTTCCGTCTGTCATTCTAGGGTCTACTGTTACTACATAATCTACAATTTCGTCTAAATCTTGTGCATAGCAATTAGAATGCATAAACAATATTGCAAATAAAGTAAGTATAAATGTGAATAGTATATATCTCTTTTTCAAATTTAACACCTGCCTTCCTTTAAAGGACATTTTCCATTAACTGTTGCTGAATACCTTCTAATTTTTTTGCAATTTGGATTATTCCATATTTTTTCCCAGTCGTCCTTTAACATATTACCAAGTCCAGCTTTTTCTCCGAAGCCAACTTTGGCAAGGCACTACTTCTCCATCTGGCGTAATTGCCATGTTGCTTAAACATGCACCACAGCTTGGGATAGATAACTTTAATTCTTTTAGCTTGTCCTCTTTTATCCAGCCTGGAGATGTAAAACTTATTTCCATAAGGTTTTCATTTGTATATTTGCAGGCTTCTTTTAAAATCTCGCATAGTTCTTCTTCTGTTAATTGTGTTGCTTTTGATTCTTCCTTTGTTGCATTTCCTGTTACAATTAAACCAGAACATGTTACATATTTGACACCTAAGTCATGCAAATATTTTAATGTTTTAACATAATCTTTGTTTAATGAGCATAATGGTGTATTTATGCTTACTGGCAAACCTGCATTTATTGCATTTTTTATTCCTTCTACTGTCTTTTCAAAATTATTTGCACCTACTAATTTATTATGTTCTTTTGGATTAGAAGAATAAAATGTAATTTGAACACTGTCTAAACTTGCATCATGTAATTTTTTGCATAATTCTTCTGTTAATAAAACACCGTTTGTATTTAATCTTGTTATAAACCATCTTGAATAGTCAATAAGAGTAACTAAATCTTCTCTAAGTGTAGGTTCACCACCAGTAAATGTAAGTTGTGGTATATATGCTTTTTTGCATTTATCTATTACTTTTTTCCACTCTTCTGTTGTTAATTCTTTTCTTTCTGCATATTCTTGTCCTGCTGCGTAACAATGCAAACATTTTTGGTTGCAATTCCAATTACCGATTTTTAGTCATACTGCTTATCATTAAGTCCATTCTATGTGGTGCATTCATTTTATCAGCATATTTTCCTATTGATAATTGTCCTATTTTTTCTTTAGGCTCTTTTCCTTCTGATATATCTAAAAATACTGATATAATTCTTTTTAAGTCGTCTTTTAATCTTTCTTTTCCGGGCCTTTTATATACTTTTCCCGCTTTCTCTACTGTTTTCGTTATGACTTTTTCTAGGTCTTTTTCTGTAACTTCTCCGCCTTTATATTCATTTACTTCTTTGATAAATATTGCAAGCAAAATTGTCCAAGCTAAATTTATTGGCAAAATATCTCTTCCATTTAATATTACAACACTTGGATTTGCTTTAAATGGATTATATTTTGCAGGTACAAGGTGTATTCTTACTACTCCTGGTTCATAAGGGTTAAAGTTTGTATGTAAGACTTCGTTTAGGTTTTGCTTGTAAAATTTTCTTTCTTTATAATTCATGATGAGTTCATCCCCTTTATCCTATGATTTAATAATAATATATTATCACATAATACTTTTTTTATCAAGGAAAATTGAAAGCAGGATATGATTTTCCATTATCCTGCTTTATATCTTTTAAAATTCTTCTATTTCGACATGATACTCTTCAAGCCACAAATCAAATTCATACAAATATGCAATTAACTGAGGTCTTGTCATTAATTGACCGATACCATGGCAAAATATCATCTTCTTCGCTATTTAACAATTTATTTATCTCTTCAATATTAAATATCTTATACATTTTGCTATCTTTATTTTCTAGCCTTTGTTTTAAAAGTTCTCTTACTAAGTTTAAAAACTTAGGATGATGTGTTTTTGGATATGGATTTTTCTTACGATTTAATACTTCATCTGGTATAACTCCTTTAAAAGCCTCTCTTAATAGATATTTTTCAGTATTATTATTATATTTATATTCAAAAGGTAGATTCCATAAATATTCTACAAGTTTAGTATCTGCAAAAGGTACTCTTGCCTCTAATGTAGAATACATCGTCATCCTATCTTTTCTTTCTAATAATGCTTGCATAAAATGAGTCATATTTATATAAAATAGTCTTTTGTCTTTTTTATCTCTGTCTCCTTCTTCTAATTCATTTATCATTTTTTCATATTCTTCTTCTACAATTTCTTTTAAATTTATCTTATCTTGTAATTTTTCATTTAATAGGCTTTGTCTATATTCTAAATTATTAATCCATGGGAACAACCTTCTATCATTTAGGTCTTTTCTATAAAACCATGGATATCCTCCAAATATCTCGTCTGCACATTCTCCGCTTAGTATTACTTTATATTCTTTTGCAATTTCTTTTGAAAACCAAAGCATTGATGAATCTATATCAGTCATACCCGGATAATCTTTAGCATATAGGGCATCATGTAAGTATTTTACAACATCGTCTTGAGTAATAGTTTTGTACTCATGTTTTGTATTAAATGCTTTACTCATTACATCAATATAGTGTTCGTCTAAAGATACTGTAAAATCAGTCTTTTTAAAGAATTTATCATTATCTTCATAATCTATTGAAAAAGTTGAAAGCTGGCTCTCTTGATTTTTGGCAACAACACCTGTTATTAAGCTAGAATCGAGTCCTCCACTTAAAAGTGTTGCAATTGGCACATCTGATACCATCTGTCTTTTTATTGAGTCTGTCAAAAGTTCTTTTACCTTTTCTTTTGCCTCGTCAAACGTATCATTACACTCTTTTGTTTTTACATTCCAGTATCTTGTAATTTCTATTTTTCCATTTTTGTATTTTAAGTAATGAGCAGCTCTTAGTTCATTTATGTCTGTAAAAATTCCGACTGCCTTGTTTCTTAGAAGGTCCAAGGGCTAGAATTTCTCCTAGTGATTCTTTACTTAAATATGGTCTTACAACTTCTGATTTAAGTATTGGCCTAATCATTGATGCAAATAAAAAGTTATTATTTTTTAGAGAGTAATATAGTGGTTTTATTCCAAATCTATCTCTGGCTAAAAATACTTCTTTAGTTTCTCTATTATATACACAAAAGCCAAATATTCCTTCTAGTTTCTGCAATATTTCTTCCTTAAACTCAGCATACCCTTTTAATACAACTTCTGTGTCACAGGTTGTATCGAATTTATATCCTTTTTGTATTAATTCATTTCTTACTTCCTCAGTATTATATATTTCACCATTATATACTATTACATAGTCTTTATAATACATTGGCTGATTACCTTTTTCTAGGTCAATTATTGCAAGCCTTTTATGTCCCAGTAATACATGTTCCTCAAAATGATAACCTGTATTGTCTTTTCCTCTACAACTCATTAAATCTAGCATTTGTTTAAAAGTTTCTTGCTTTTCATTTAACCTTTCTTTTTCGTTTATCCATCCACAAATTGCGCACATAAAAACCTCCATTCGAGCAATTTGAATTGCTTAAAAATATTTTTGTATATTTCTTTTTTAGTATTCTATGCTTCTTATTACTTTTATGTAACTTTTATATAAAAAAATAATATTATATTTATTAATGGAGGAGGCTTATGAATATTTTATTTTTAGGTGGAGACAAAAGATATAAATATATGATGGATGAGCTTAAATATAGCCATAAAGTTTATCAAATTGGATTTAATGATACTTCCGAGAATATATTTCATTTAGATTTTGATGATATTGATTTTAGAAATTTTGATGTAGTATTATTTCCAATAAGTGGTATTAATGATAATTTAGAAATTAAATCTGAAATGGGCTTAATTAAAATGCCAGAGGATATTTTTAAAACGATAAACAGTCATACAAAGTTTTTTACTGGCTTAAAGACTAACAAATTGCTAGAACTAATAAAAGGATATAATTTAATTAGTTTTTTAGACTTTGAGGATGTCGAAAATTCTAACAATCAACTTACTGTAGAGCGGTGTTTTAGATAATATTAAGTTAAGAAAAAAGGACAATGTTTGTATTTTAGGTTATGGCAAACTTGGAAAAGAATTATACTTAAAACTGCAAAAAACTTCCAATGTGTTTGTGATTTCGAGACCAAAGGAGCTAATTTTTAAGGATAAGGTTAAAAATTACTATCCTTTAAGTTCTCAAAATATAATAGAAATATTTAAAGTTTGCGATATTGTTATTAATACTATTCCATGTAATATTATCCCAGAAGAAGCCTTTATGGTTGATAATTTACCTTATTTGTTAGACATTGCATCTGCCCCTTACGGAGTAAAAAAAGAGGTCATAGAAAAGTATAAAGATAAGATAGAATATTTCCTATATTTGGGTATTCCAAGCGTATATGCTCCAAAAAGAGCTTCTGACATTTTAATTGACATATTAAATAAGGAGATAAATAATTTATGAAACTTGGCGTAGTAATTACAGCTTCTTTTTGTACTCTTAAAAAGGTTTTAGTTGTATTACAAGACTTAAAAGACGCGCGGATATGACATTTATCCTGTTTTATCTAACAAAATTATAGATTATGACACAAGATTTGGTAAAGCCGAAGATTTTGTAAATACAGTTGAAGAAATATCAGGAAAAAAAGTTGTTAAAGATATTGTTGAAGCAGAAAAGTTTGGTCCTATGTATAAAATGGATGCTATGCTTGTGCTTCCAGCAACTGGCGATTTTATGGCAAAAATGGCAAATAGTATTACAGATAATGCAGCAAATTTAGCTGTTAAAGCAACGCTTAGAAATCAAAGTCCAATTATTATCGCTGTGTCTACAAATGATGGTCTAGGTTTAAGCGGTCAAAATATTGCAAAACTTATGAATTTAAAATATGTTTATTTTGTTCCTTTTGGGCAAGATGACTATGTAAAAAAGCCTAATTCTTTAGTTGCACATTTTGATATGGTAATTCCTACAATCGAAGAAGCACTTAAGTCAAAACAAATACAACCAGTTTTAAAGGAATATGAAAGGAAGTAAATTAAAAAACGTGTATCGAAAATAAACGATACACGCTTTATTTTACATTTCTTCATAAAATGCTTTATATGTTCTATATGCACTATATACGTCAAATTTACTTGTTACTTCATAAGGTGAGTGCATTGAAAGAACTGGTACACCACAGTCTATTACTTCTATTCCTTTATTTGCTAAGATATATGCGATAGTTCCTCCACCGCCTACATCAACGCGACCTAATTCTGAAATTTGATATGATATATTATTTTTCTCAAGTATTCCTCTAATTTTTCCTATAAACTCTGCATTTGCATCAGAGCCACCTGCTTTTCCTCTTGAGCCTGTGTATTTGTCAAAAGAAACACCATAAGATGCAAAAGCTGAATTTGTTCTGTCTGATACAGAAGCATATATTGGGTCATAAGCGGTTCCAACATCTGCTGATAACATACTTGAATTACAAAATACCTTCTTTAATAGGTCTGGTCTGTTTTCTCCAGATTTATTCAAAAGTTCAGATACAAAATGGTCAAATACTTCTGACATCATTCCTGTATTTCCCATGCTTCCAACTTCTTCTTTATCTGATAGTATACATACTGCTGTTTTATTTTGTACATTTGCTTCCATAACAGCTCTAAGTGATGTATATGCACATACCTTATCGTCTTGTCCATATCCTGCTACCATGCTTCCGTCAAATCCTAAACTTCTAGCTTTAAATGCTGGTACTAATTCTAATTCTGAGCTTAAGAAATCTGCTTCTTTTATGCCATATTTTTCATTTAGTATTTTCATTATATTTAATTTTACTTTTTCACCAACTGCTTCGTCATTATATGGGATATTTCCGATAAGTAGATTTAAGTCTTCTCCATCAATTCCTTCGCCTAGTTTCTTTTGCATTTGTTCTCTAGCTAAGTGTGGTAATAAATCTGTTATTGTGAATATTGGATCACTTTCTTCTTCTCCAATATTTACTTCTATTTTTTCACCATTTGTTTTTACTATAACTCCATGTAGTGAAAGTGGTATTGTTGTCCATTGATAAGTCTTTATTCCACCGTAATAGTGAGTATTGAAATATGCAAAACCTGAGTCTTCATATAGTGCATTTGGTTTTAAATCTAGTCTAGGTGAGTCTATATGTGCACCAACTAAGTTTAATCCTTCTTCTAGTTTTTTATTTCCAATTACTGCAATATACATACTCTTTTCTCTATTTATGCAGTAAACTTTGTCTCCTGCTTTTATGCTTTCTACAGTTTTTATATCTTTATATCCATTTGCATCTAAAACGGCTTTTGCAGATTTTACAAATTCTCTTTCTGTTTTTGATTTATTTAAAAACTTTATATATTCGTCTGAGAATTTTAAGATTATCTTTTTATCTTCTTCGCTAGATTTTTCCCAGCCTGATTTTTTATTATTAAATAGCTCCTCCTCTAATTTTTTTCCTTCTGTTTTTTCTTTGTTATCCATTGTTCTTCCTCCTTTTAAACATTAAATCTAAATAAAACAATATCTCCATCTTGCATGATGTAGTCTTTTCCCTCTGAACGTAAAAGTCCTTTTTCTTTTACAGCATTCATAGAACCTTCTTTCATTAAATCATCATAAGATACTATTTCTGCTCTTATAAATCCCCTTTGTATGTCTGAGTGAATTTTTCCAGCTGCTTCTGGAGCTTTTGTACCTTTTTTTATTGTCCATGCTCTAACTTCTGGCTTCCCTGCTGTTAAAAAAGACATAAGTCCTAATAAATCATAACTTGCCTTTATTACTTTATCTAGTCCTGATTCTTCTAGTCCTAAGGCTTCTAACATTTCCTTTTTATCCTCTCCTTCGAGAGTTGATAGTTCTTCTTCTATCTTAACACATAAAGGTATAACTTTGGCATTTTCTTGTTTTGCATATTCTCTTACTTCGTTTACATATTTGTCATTATCTGCATTTGCAATTTGCTCTTCACTAATATTTGCAATATATATTATAGGTTTTAAAGTAAGCAAATATGTGTCTTTCATTATTTCTTGTTCTTCCTCTGTAAAAGTTATAGTTCTTGCAGATTTTCCTTCTTCTAGAACTTTTTTTACTTTTTCTAAAACTTCAATTTCAAAGGCATATTTTTTATCTGCTTTTAACATTTTTTTTGCTCTTTCTAGCCTTTTTTCTATAGTTTCTATATCAGCAAAAATAAGCTCTAAGTTAATAGTTTCTATATCTCTTTTTGGAGAAATACTGCCGTCTACGTGAACTACATTTGAGTCTTCAAAACATCTTACTACTTCAGCAATGCTATCAACTTCGCGAATATGTGATAGGAATTTGTTTCCAAGTCCTTCTCCTTTACTTGCACCTTTTACTAAACCTGCTATGTCAACAAATTCTATTACAGCATGCGTCGTTTTTTCTGGCTCATACATTTTTGTAAGAGCATCTAGTCTTTCATCTGGAACTGCTACCATCCCAACATTTGGCTCTATGGTACAAAATGGGTAATTAGCACATTCTGCACCTGCATTTGTTATTGCATTAAACATCGTACTCTTTCCAACATTTGGAAGTCCAACTATACCTATTTTCATTTTTCGATATCATTCCTCTTTCTTTTAAAGTTACATACTTATTATATTTTGTTTTCTTAATTATTTCAAGTGTTTATATAAAATTTACATTAAAGTTACATTACATATAAAAGTATGCACATAAAATGTAAAAAGTTGGCTATGCAAATACTTATATGAAATAAAGAGTGTATATACTTATGTTTTTTTCCGAACTGCATATAAAACAGCACCTATTGTATAGACAATTCCACCTGCAACTAATAAAACAAATCCAGGCGTTGTAAGTAATTTTGGAAGTACACCAATTTTTGCAATTATGCACCATCCCATTCCTAAATATGAAATCATTGAGAATTTTTTATATTTCTTTAAATCTATTGAGTTTAAAATTATTCCAAATGCAGCCATTGCCCAAATTACACCAAAAATTATCCAGCCTGTTGCTTCATCATATTGTCTTAATGTGCATAATGTAAATGGAGTATATGAACCTGCAATAAGTAAAAAAATTGAGCAATGATCTAATACTTGCATTACTTTTTTACCTGTTGTATTAGGTCTTAGCCCATGATATATGCTAGACATTGTATAAAGACATATCATAGTTGCTCCAAATATAGCTCCACTTATAATCCCATATATATTTCTATGAACAGCTGCCATTACAACACATAACACTGTTGCAACTATTCCTAAAACTCCTCCGAGCAATGTGAGAAGTCATGTTGAAAATTTCTTCTCCTTTTGTGTATACTGGTAATATTCTATCTTTTAATTTTGTTCTTGTCATTTAATCCTCCTCAAATATGATAATCTAGTTTTCGATACTAGATTATCATATTTTGTAAAACATGTCAATATATGTTTTTAGTATTTATAGCTCTAAATGCGTTTAATACTGCAATTACTGTTACTCCAACATCTGCAAAAACTGCTTGCCACATATTCGATATGCCAAATGCAGTTAATATGAGTACAGCAATTTTTACTGCAATTGCAAATGCAATATTTTGACGCGCTATCTTTAATGTTTTTTTGGATATTTTAATTGCTTTTTCTACTTTTGAAACTTCGTCTGTCATTATTACAACATCTGCTGCTTCAATTGCGGAATCTGAGCCGTAATGCTCCCATTGCAATACCTATATCTGCTCTTGCAAGCACTGGTGCATCATTTATTCCATCTCCAACAAAGGCTACTTTTCCATTTTCTTCTTCTATTAGTTCTTCTATTTTTTGTACTTTATCATTTGGTAATAATTCTGAATATACTTTATCTACATTTACATCTTTCCCAATTTTTTCCGCTATATTCCTTTTATCTCCAGTTAGCATGATAATATTTTTTATTTCTCTTAATTTTTTTAGTTTTTCTATTCCTTGCTTTGTATCCTCTTTTAATTCGTCAGCTATTACAATGTTTCCAGCATATTTTTTATCTATAGCAATATGTAAAATTGTTCCAACTTCATCGGAATCTTTTACTTTTATTCCTATAGTTTCCATTAATTTATCATTTCCGCAATATACTTCATGATTATCTACTATACCACATATTCCGCTTCCCTGCAATTTCTTTTATACCTTTTATAACTTTTTCATCTATTTGCTTTCCATATTCATTTTTTATAGAATTAGCAATTGGATGGTTTGAATAATTTTCTATATGTGCTGAATAATACAGTAATTTTTCTTTTTGAATATCTCCTTGAGTATTTATTTTTTGCACCTTAAATATTCCTTTTGTTAATGTTCCAGTTTTATCAAAAACAACGGTATTAATTTTTGCCAATTGTTCTAAGTAATTCCCACCTTTTATAAGAATTCCGCTTCTTGATGCTCCTCCTATTCCACCAAAGAAACTAAGTGGTATTGATATTACAAGCGCACATGGACAAGATACAACTAAAAATGTAAGTGCTCTATATATCCATGTTGTAAAGTCGTTTGTTTTTAATATAATATTTGGAAGTATTGCGATAATTATCGCTATTACAACAACTATTGGTGTATATATTTTGGCAAATTTTGTTATGAAATTCTCTGTATTTGCTTTTTTTGCGCTTGCATTTTCAACTAAGTCTAATATTTTTGAAACTGTAGATTCTCCGAATTCTTTTGTTACTTTTACAGTTATCATTCCGTTTATATTAATAGAGCCACTTAATATTTCACAATTTACATTTGCCTCTCTTGGCATCGTTTCTCCTGTTAGTGCTTTTGTATCAAGTGTTGTCTCTCCTTCGATTATTATTCCATCTAATGGTACTTTTTCTCCTGGCTTTATTATTATTATGTCTCCTATTTTTACTTCATTTGGATTGACTTTTTTAGTTTCGTTTCCTACTTTTAAATTTGCATAATCTGGTTTTATATCCATTAAGCCTGAAATGGATTTTCTTGATTTTTCTTCTGCATATTCTTCAAATAGTTCTCCTATTTTATAGAAAAGCATTACTGCAACTGCTTCTGGGTATTCTCCTATTAAAAATGCACCAATTGTTGCAATTGCCATTAAAAAGTTTTCGTCAAATAATTCGCCATGTATGATATTTTCTATTGCTTCTTTTACAACATCTATTCCTACAATTATGTATCCGTATTATATATAAGCCTAAACTTATTGTAGTATTTTTTATTATACCTGCAATTATTATAAGTATTGCAGATATTATGATTTTAACTAAATCTTTTTTGTTTAACTCCATATTAATTCCCCTCAAAATATAATATAATGTTAGATTACTCTAACATTATATTATTATGATATATCTTTGTCAAGACTTTTTATGGAATTATTTTGAATTGTTTCGGTGGAGGCGTAAAGGATAAAACTTTATGGAAAAAAGACAGAATTTCTAAGAGGCTGCTGAAAAAGTAGCACAAAAAAATAGTGAATTGGAAAATAATTTTTCTAATTTGCTATTTTTTGTATAAAA
>CANRAW010000001.1 GCA_947628715.1 uncultured Clostridia bacterium | reverse complement strand
TGCAAACAGTGAAACAACTGCAAACAGTGAAACAACTGCAAACAGTGAAACAACTGCAAACAGTGAAACAACTGCAAACAGTGAAACAACTGCAATAACGTCTAAAAGCTGGGCTCCGTGCTTTGCGGTGTTTGATTGTGAGGGTTACAACGATATTAAAAAAGCTTATAACTGGGGTTGTATAATCGTTGATAGCGAGACCTTCAATATATACAAGACTGTTACGGCGTTTTTACCTGATAACATTGCTCCCTGTATGGAATCGGCAAAAAAACTTGACAAAATCCAGGGAGGCAACAATCACGAAACAAAAATTCTAATGAATGCGGATTACATGAAGAAAAATAGCTATCGTGTTTACTGGTACGACAAAAACGCTGTTGACGATTTAGAAAAGGCTTTGCACGCTTACGGTGTAAAACAGATATTTGCATACAACTGCAAATTTGACAAATCAATTCTTGAATGTATGGGATTATCTGATACTTACAAATGGGTCGATATTCGGGAATATGCGATCCCCCTTGTAAATAGTCCTGATTATTTAGACTGGGCAAAAAGGCATGACTACACCACAGAAACAGGTCGAGCAAAAAGTACCGCCGAAACCGTTTATAGATATTTATTTAACTGTAACGGATATACTGAAGTACATGAAGGTCAGGCGGATGCCCTTGACGAGTTGGACATCTTGAGAGAGTTATTGCAACAGGGATACAGAACCCCGGAAAAATATAACTATTTGAATGCCCCTATAATCAAACCCCCAACAGAGGTTGAAAAAACCGTCACAACACTTTCAAGACAGTTAGACAGCATTCTTGAAATTTGTGAAAAAAAGGGAGATAAAAAACCCGAACGTATAGCGGATTTCTACCAGTACAGGGCAGAAAAAACTATACAGTTATTTACAATAAAATACAGTGATGTTTTAGTGCGTTGCTATATGGATAAAGCACACGGCGATCCGCTCCTTGAAAAGGTTGAGGCAATTATTGAACACGTTGAAACGATGTTTTGTAGGACATTCAAAGAAGAAGTATTATTATATAACTTAGTGAACTATTTAGAAGAATGCGAGAGAATCATCAAGAAGATGATGCGTTGATACCGACTGTAAATCAACGATAAAAAACAAAAGCAAATTTTTCCGCCCGCAAATTTGCGGGCGGGTTTTTTCGCCCTGATTTGATTAAATTTTTTAATTAAACCCGGGGGCTATTTATTTGAAATTTTACCCAATTCGCCTCACACACTCGGGCTGTAATAACAAATTTTCACACCTCAAAATTTTCACCTTAAAACACACTATTTTAAAAACACATTTTAAACGCATTTCTAAAAACACAATTCCTTCAAAAATTTTTCCTAACCCGTCCTCTTAAAATTTCACTCTATTAAATTATTATTATTAAACTACTATTCCTCTACTACTATTATAATTATATAATAAATAATCCCCAATATCAATATCTCCAATCAACTATTTGACCTAATTCCAACAATTTGACTTATTCCGATTATTTTCCTATAATATTATTAGAAAAAGAAAATCCCCTATTACCCTATCCAAAAAGAAAGTTCTGTTGTGAGCGTAGCGAACAACAGAACAAAAAATTAAGTCGTTAGTTGCTTTTCGAGCGTAGCGAGAAAAGCCACTAACTACTTAATTTTTAAGATTACGATTTATACAGTTGTAGTCAAAATTCTTATTTTTAAAGCATTATTTTTAAACGACTACTATTTACTATTTATTATTATTTTAAACTACTATTTATTTTAAGCTACTATTATTATTATATTATTTATATATTATATATTATATATTATATAATAATAATAATAATAATATAATTGTGTTTTTAAAATGATATTAAAAACGATATTAAAAACACAGTCCGGCACAATTATTATAAAAAGTTCTTTTACTATTAAATCTTTATTACTAAAAATTACTATTACTATAAAAATTATATTGTTAAATTCTATTACTACAAAATTTTTATTACTATAAATACTATTACTAAAAAATTACTATTACTAAAAATTATTATTACTAAAAACTATTACTACTAAAATCCTATTACTATAAAACTGGAGGTGAGTAATAATAAAAAAATTTACCTTAGACTTCAATATCTATACAGCACAAGATAGAATGGAAGCAATTAAAAAAATTGACCTTTCAAAACTAACTCCCTTAGAACTTGAAACAGTTTCTAACTACGTTCTCTATGGTAAAGATTCTAATGGAACTTCAAGCGTAGATAGAAAAGAAATTCAAATTGATACTAAATTTGATTCCTATAACAAACAACATACAACTTCTTTAGACGAACTAATTGAAAGTCCAACATTTAACGAAGCAACTTTAACAAAGAATCCAACTCGTTATAAAAAGACCCATTTTAAAATCGATAGAGATAATCCCAAAATCCAAAAAATTGAGGGTATGTAGGAATTATGGTAGTAGATTGATAATGTTGCTAATAATTTAAAGGAGTTAAAGAAAATTGAACTTCCAAATCCACAATTAAGAAGAGAAATTTACCTTAAAGAACATTTACTTATTCAACTAAGAACTTAGCAATACTATCTTCTCGATTCTTAGACTTAGACAATTACAACTTCTCCAAACAAAAGTTAGTATCATTCTCATCCAACAGATAGTTAGACTAATTATCCAATTCTACCAAGAGGAGTTATGAGGACTGAAAACGATTTAGGTTTTATTTATCCAAGATTAGAAAAAGATATTGAGGATAATAGAGAAATTAAGATTTATACTGAAGAAGATAGAGAAAAGTTAGAAAAAGAAAACAAATTCTATATTGACTTTGCTAATCCACAACACATTTATTAGTTAATTCTATTCTATTAGGAAATTTAGGATTCTATTAAATTCATGCCAGATTCACTTTTAAATAATCTATTATGGACGTTAGACTTTTATATTGATAAGGCTCATTTAAGTGATTAGTAGAGACTTATTGTAAGAGATAAGAAAAATCGTTTATAGAATAGAGAAATTACATAGCATCTTAAAGAAGAATTAGGTATTTACCATTAGGAAAACTATGTTAGTACAATTTGGAACAAGATTATTAAATAGATAACGGAGGCTGTTGAACTTAATTATGATGAGTATTTGTGTAAGAATTATGATAGATGTTGGAAGAAATGTAATAGATGTGGGGAAGAATTGTTTAGAGATACAAGAAACTTTGTAAGAAAACATAAAGCGTCTGATGGGTTGACGAATAGGTGTAAGTAGTGTGATAAGAGGATTAGAGAGTTGAATAAAGGGAAGTATAGTAGAAGAGTTAGAGTTGAGAAAAACAATAAAATAGAGGTTGAGGAGAATAAAAGAGTTGAAGAAAATAATGTAATAGGAGTTGAGAGTTGTGGAGAAGTTAGATAAGTATTAGATTAGGTTAATTAAGGAAATTAGAAATTTTTCTCTTACAGATTTATTAGGAATTGGTTAGATTTTAGGTGTTGAGGAATAGGAAGAGTTTAATGATTATTTAACAGAAATTGTTATTAAGTTTAATTTAGAAAATAGGAAAAGGAAAAAAGAAATTTTAAAGTTTTGTAGAGATATTAGTTTAGCAAATTAGGAGATTTAGGAGAAGAAATAAGGGTTTTACAATTTTAACTTTATTTTACGTTATTAAAATTATTATTTAAATTATTGTTTTAATCGTTATTTAAATTGTAATTTAAATCGTTATAGAATTGTAGTGCCACCGTGCCAAAGTTAATATCAAGTTTTTATTAGTCTTTTGTTAATTTTTAACAAAAGGTTTTATTATTTTAGCGTGTTGACACAAAGCTTCAATTGTAAATTCACAATAGGATTTATAGTGCCGCCGCCAAGATTGGATAGTAGTTTCATTATAGGTTTATTGTGCCGGCACAGCGTTTTGATAGTGTAATGTTACAAAGTTTAATTGAGTAAGATTACAAATCGAAAATAGTGTTGGGATATAATACGAGAATTGTATCGAGATATAAGTAAGAATTGTATCGAGATATAAGTAAGAATTGTATCGAGATATAAAGCAAGAATTGTAAAGTGTTGCAACAGTTGATGTCAATAGACGGGCGGTGAACAGTGTCGGGTACAAGTTATTTGGACTAAATAATAATAATGTAATGAAAAATGATTGAGACTAAAGAATAAAAGTAGTTGAGACTAAAGAAAAATGATTAAGACTAAAGAACTAAAATTTCTTTTCTAACTAAAAATTGTAATTTCTAACTAAAAATAATAATTTTTTTCTAAATAAAAATTGTAATTTCTAACTAAATGGAGGTGAAATCCTAATGGCAACGAAGCAATGTCAACGTTGTAAACAAGACAAATCTTTCGCTTCCTACATCGCAGTAAATTCCCCAATACATGGTGGAAGTCTCCCTATATGTCGCCAATGCTTAGCTAAACAAATCGATGACGCTTATCGAGAAGATAAAGGTTGGGAAACAGTTGATAAAATATGTTAGTGGGCTGATATTCCTTTTATCCCAGAAGAATGGGAAAAGATTCATGAAGGAAAAGGAAAAGACGCTCTTGGTGTCTATTTCTCAATATTTCGTTCTTAGCCCTATAACACCTTAATTTGGCAAGATTACTATAACCTTTATATCGAGCTTTAGGAACAAAATAAGCTAACCGATGCTCTTCCCTCGGTAAGAGAAAACGAGATAATGAAACTCCATGAAAAGTGGGGGGCTAACTATACTGATACTACCGACTTAGAGTACCTTGAAAACCTACATTAGGGATTACTTAACTCCCAAAATGTTGTCGGGGCATTAAACGAAGATTAGGCTCTTAAACTTTGTAAAATCTCGTTAATAATCGAGAAAAAGATAAGAGCAGGAGAAGATTTTTCTAAAGACCTAAAGTCCTATGATGATTTGGCTAAACTTGCTAATTTAACTACTAAGAACGTTAAAGACGCAGAAGAATTTAGTAGCTTTTCTGAGGTATTGGCTTACTTAGAGAAAATAGGTTGGCAAGCTAAATACTACGATGGGGCTGTTAAAGACGAAGTTGATTTTGTTCAAAAGGATATTAAACTATGGAATTAGTATCTTTATGTCCATGAGACTGGAGTTGCTGAGGAAATAGAAGCAAGAATTTAGAATTTAAAAATTGCCGCCGAACTTGAAGGAGAAGAGTTTAACGAACAAGAACTTAGAGACTATTTTGAAGAACAAGAAAACAATATTATTGATGAGAATGAAGATTTTAAAATTGAGGTGTAAGTTATATGATTGAGTTACCGAATTAGATTAGAGATATTATTCATTATAATGTTAATACTGCTGTTAAAAAGATTTATCGTTATGGTGTTGAAATGGAAAAAGGGGCTGTAATGAGTATTGGTAGGATTTAGAAGAATAGGGAATTATATGAAAGGTATTTTAATTTTTGGATTCAATATCCTGACCTCTTAATAATAAAAGGAGCATAGTGGTGATAGCTATGAAAAAATTTTTAATTGCTGAAAACTCTTAAAGCCTTTAAAGGATTAAGGACTAAAGAAATTTAGTCTTTAGTAAAAATAGACAATCAGCAGCCAAGTTTTACAATAGTAGAAAAGGTTCAACGACTATTCCCTTTGTGGAAGTAGAGTTAAGTAACTCGAAACGGAATTTTATAAAGATATAGTCTGTTCTTATAGGAAACTATAAGCATTATTGGTTAGAAATTAACAATTTCTAATTAACAAATTAGTTTTGGATTTTATTAAACCCCCAAATTCCCATTTTAAACTATTTTTCTATTAGCGTTTATTTTTAAGATTAGCATTACGCTATCCTCGTTTATTTATAATTGCACCAAGAGCATTTAGTAAATCATTTATTTCAATTTTAGCTTTAATTTTAATGTGTATTTTTCGCCCCGGTGGCAAATACTTCATTGTAGCTCCGGGTAAAGCATAGGGAATATGACTGTGCCGCATTGCTGTGAAGTGATGATGATAACTTATCTAATTACTGGAATACTAAGGAAAAGTAAATCAGTAGCGAATTAAAACGTTCAACGACTATTCTATAATGGAAGTAGAGTTAAGTAGCTCGAAATGGTGGGTATCTTAATAAAGATAGTGATATAGTCTAAACTTATAAGGAATTATAAGCCCAAAGGGCAAGGAACTAACGAGCCTTGTTAAATTACAAAGTTTATTGAGTCAGCGAAAATAGCTCGTGAAAAAATTTTTGAAATATTTGACTTGTATCCTCTCTTGAAAAAGGAACTGGTAGGGGAGGGTAATTTTGGTGCAGATTACGTTAAAGGTATTTGACGCTTATATTAGTGATAATATAATGAGAAGATTTTTAATTGCTGAGAACTCCTTAAAAGGACAATCAGCAGCCAAGTTCTATTATAATAGAAAAGGTTCAACGACTAACCAATTTGGTGTAAAATTGTTATGTAATTTGGTGTAAAATTACTGTGTAATTTGAAACGGAATCTATCTTTACTTAAAAGATAATGATATAGTCTGAACTTAGTAGTAATACTAAGGTAACGTGATTGAGGTTGACTTTCCGGTCCGGTTCCGTCTTTGATGTCGTCTCGGTACTAAATTCGCAACGTGGCGGCAGGAGACATGGTTCATCCCTTGACAGGTTTTGTTTCGTCACAAAACAAACAAATATAATAACAATCGAGCCATGTTAAAATCGCAGGATTAAGCGGGAAACCTAAGTCAAGCAATTGATAAGGTAATCCGAACCGAAGGCTTAGTAAAACTAAGTCAGGGGCAGAGCATAGGTAGTGAAAAGATATAATCTACCCACGAGACTGCGACACTATTTTTGTTTAGTGAAAAGATATGCCGAACTTATAGGAAACTATAAGAAGTAGAGGATAAAAAGCCTTTACGATAACATAATTGGGATTGATTGACGAAGCTCGTAGAGTAACGTGGTTTGCGAGCTTAAAATTATTCTAATTGTCGGGGAACTCCTTAGAGCTTCTATTATCTAAACCCTATCAGAGATGATAGGACGGCACATCGTAATTGAATGTGGTATAGTAATAAAATAGAAGATTGGACAATCCGCAACCAATTCTCTTAATAAAGAGAAAGGCTCAACGACTATCGAACAGTTAAAACTAAGTAGAGTAGACTTAATAAAGTCGAAATGGATAAGAATTATTTTATTATAATTTATGATATAGTCTAAACTCTTAGAGAAATCAAGAGTATTATTTGGACCACGATGGAGATGACTTAAACGATATAGTCCTCCCTCTTATGAACGTAGAAAGAAAAATGAAAAATGGTTTAAAGAACCCAGACGAGCCGCAACAAGTTTAGCTTTGGATGAGTTCTGCTTCAAACAAAAATACCTACTGTTACGATAAAGCAATTGAAATGTTGGAACTCTCAATAATAAACCCAAATAAATGTTTCCTAATGGGTTGTGATTATAGAGTACCAATGTAGGTTGGCTTATTACCTAAGAACTTTCTAAACGAAATTAAAACCTCTCAAACCTTTAGTGAAGAAAGTTTTGCAAAAGAATATCTAAGCCGTTTCACAGGAACTTCTAACGAATCTTGGTTTAATTTTGAAAGAATTAAGAACCATAGGAGAATTGTGAATCCCGAAACACATGAAATTGTTAGAGAAAATTTACGTTCTTACTACTTAATTGCGGTAAAATAATTTGCCGCCTCGCTTAGTAATAAGCAAGTCAAAATTTTCTTAAAAGCTGGGAAGTCCTAATAATAGAAATGCCTTACGGCGGTGAAAGCAGAAATAAATTTCTATTTAGTATATGGAGCAATCCTAAGTATTATTAACAATGGATAATCAGCACCTTAAAGGTTCAACGACTATTCCATAACGGAAGTAAAGTAAAGTTACTTGAAAGAGAAAACTTCTTACTAAAGAAGAAAAGATAGTCTAATCTTTATAGTAATATAAAGTAGTTTCAATACTATACTAAAGACTAACGACTTTAGTAGAATACTAATGGGATATAGCAAGACGTAATTGTCAAACAGTAGCAGTAATACTAAAAGTATTCCCAGATTCAGAATATCGCTGTAATCTTGTAAACCTATTTGTCTTAGGAAAAACAGAAGATGAAAAGGTTCTTGATAAGCAAATAATAGCATTGAAAAAGTTAATTGAGCAATTTAATCCAAAAGAAGTTGTAATTGATATTAACGGAATTGGAATTTTCTTTGCAGACGGCATGATAAAGGAAACCTATGACCCTGCAACAGGAAAAACCTATCCCCCTTATGGTTTCTTTAATCGAGAAGAGTACGATGAAATTCAACCAAGAAACTGTAGAAAAATTCTTTTTGGAATTAAAGCAAACACTCAAATCAATAGTGATATGCACTCAATACTCTATGCTAAGATTGATACTGGAAAACTTAATTTCTTAATAAGCGAACAAGAAGCTAAAGCAAAATTAAATAGTACAAAAGTAGGACAAAGACTAACACCAGAACAAAAAATAGCACGTTTAATGCCGCACGAATTAACGTCTATTTTAATTGAAGAAATGATGAATTTAAAGGTTAAGCCCGCAGGAGCGAATAATTTAATTTCTGTTGAACAAATTAACAAGAGACTTACTAAAGATAAATTTTCTGCTTTAGAAATGGGGACTTATAGAGTTTCTTTAATCGAATCAGAAGAAACGTCACGTTATCGTAATAGAGGGCTTAATAGAAAATTAACTTTCTTTAGAAAAGGAGGTGGAAAATTTTAACTAATGAGTTAGGAAATAACTAAAGACCAATTTGATAAGGCTAAAGAAATAAGAGTTGCTGAATTTAAGCGAGCCTTTAAGGGAATGGTGGCGGCATCAGAGTAGGCTTATGAGAAGTCTAACTCCAAATTCCCTAAGAAAAGACGCTCTCCCTATTCACGAGACGAAATTATACGAATTGTTGAGCAAGGTAACTCTGTTGAATAGGCTAAACTTTCTCAACATTTCTTTGAGACTAATGGGCTTTATAAGAGAATAATTCTCCACTATGCAACCTTTTTAACCTATTCTTGGATTTTAATTCCCTATGTTAAGGATAAGTTTAAGAAAACAACAATTCGAGATAGAAGAGTTAGTGCGGCTTATTATAACGCTTCTGATTTTTGTACTAACTTCCAAATCGAGAGAAAATGTACGCTTTTTGCAAGAGAAGTTCTTGTTAAGGGCGGCTATTATGGTTTGATTTATGACGATGGAGATAATGTTGTAATTTAGGATTTGCCTTTTGAGTATTGTAGGAGTAGATTTAAAAACGTTTACGATGTTGATATTGTAGAGTTTAATGTTAAGTTCTTCGATACAATTCGAGACGCTTAGTTAAGAGACGAGATATTAAATACCTATCCTAAGTTTGTAATTAAAGGATATAGACGTTATAAGTATAATGGGGAAAATGAATGGGTATTTCTTCCTGCTGAAATGGGAATTTATTTTTCCTACTTTGAAGAAAGACCACTTTTCCTTGATTTAATTCCATTGCTTGATGATTTGAACGACTATAAGGAAATTGATAAAGCAAGAAATATTAAAGCTTTAAAAAGAATTTTAGTTTAGAAAGTACCAAGAGATGGAACTAAATTGGTGTTTGAACCTGATGAAGCTGAGGAAATGCACGAAGGTACTATAGAAATGATGGCAAATAATGAAGATGTTGATGTACTGACGACTTATAATGATGTATCGTTGCTTGATATGAGTAGTGATGATGATTAGAAAACTCAAATTTAGGACATTTAGGATTTAATCTATTCTTCCGCAGGACTATCAAAAGAGTTGTTCTTTTCAACAACGGAAGCCGGCTTAGCGTATTCTGTTAATAATGATTTGGCAATGATGATGATATTGGGATAGAAATTTGCTCATTTCTTTACTGTTTTATTAAATTATAAATTTGAAAATAAAAAAGTTAGATTTAAGCTAATAATCTTACCACTTAGTTATTATAATAGTGCCGATTACACGTCAAGAGCAAGAGAATTAGCTTCATTTGGCTATAGTTTCTTAACACCTATTCTTTCAACTGGACTTGATTAGACTAATCTTGCCGCCCTCAAAGAATTGGAGAACGATTTGCTTGAATTGGACGAGGTTTTGAAACCTTTGCAATCTTCTTATACTTAGTCTGGTAAGAAGTCGGGAGAACCGATGGGCAAAACAGCAGGTAGTGCGGCGACAGTTGAGTCCAATGATGAAGATAATAGTAAGAATAATGATAAGGAAGATAAGGAAGAAGAAAATAGTAATAATGGAAGTGAAAAAGATAATGAGTAATGAAAATTTTGATTTTTCTAAAGTTCCTACTACTTTAAATGTAGCAGTATATGGAAATTTAGAAAAAATTTCTGATACTCTGTCTAAAAGTAGAGTACGAATATTTTATAAAGGTATGAACCGTAACCGTACTTTTATATCAGAGGATTTTGCTAATTAGCTAATTTCTTCTTTACCCTATACTCCGATTAAAGGAATTTTTGATAAAGATACTATGGACTATAACGACCACGGTAATGATAATTCTGAGGGTAGAATTTATGGAATTGTACCTGAGAACGCAGGGTTTGCTTGGGAACAACATTTAGACGAAGATGGTGTAACGAGAACATATGCTTGTGCTGATGTTTTGTTGTTTACTGGTCTATATGAAGAAGCTAAGTTAATACCCGGTAAGAGTTAGTCAATGGAGATATATAGACCTACCTTACAAGGAGAATGGAAAATAAGTGATGAGGATAATTAGCCTTATTATTACTTTGAAAAAGGTAGTCTTGTAGGATTATAGGTATTAGGAGATTTAACTGAACCTTGTTTTGAAGGGGCTGAATTTTTTAGTCTTTTTAAAGATTTAAAAGATATTATAGAAAAATTTAATAAAAGGGAGGTAGAGAAAGCAAGTATGGATAAGACATTGTTTAGATTGTCAGATAGTGAGAAAGCTGATATATTGTTTGACCTCTTAAATCCTAATTTTAATGAGGGGCAAGTAGATTATCTTGTTTGTGATGTTTATGATGACTATGCTCTTTGCCGCAGTAAAGAAGGCTTTGCGAGAGTTTATTATAGTAAGAATGAAGATAATGTAAGTGTTGGAGAAATGGTTTCTGTAAAGATTGTTGATGTTACTGAGACTGAATATGCCGCACTGGAAGCAATTAAAGCGACTAATGGTAGTTATGAAGTTGCTAAGACTGCTTTTGAGGATAATCAGAATAAGATTGTAGAACTTGAAAAGACTGTTGAAGAATTTAAGAGTAGTCAAGAAAATTATCAAAATTCAATTGATAGTAAAGATAAGGAGATTGCAGAATATAAGGAGACTATTACTGGACTTGAAGCTGAAAAGGCTGAGTTTAATAGTAAGGTAGTAGAGTTTGAGAATAAGATTGCTGAGATTGAAAAGGCTAATTCAGAACTGAATAGTGTTAATAGTGAATTGGTTGAGTTTAAGAAGTCAATTGAGACTGAGAAGAAAAAGGCAATTCTTGATAAATATGAGCAATACTTGTCTGAGAGTATGGTTGAAGAACTTAATAGTAAAATAAATAGCTTTAGTGTTGAGGACTTTAAGAAAGAAGTTTGTACTGCTGCTGTAGAATCGGATAATAGTATTTTTGAGAAGAGAGATAGCGAGCCGAAGATTGTTTATAAGAACGAATCGGGAGCTAAGGTAACGACAACTGGAGCTATTGGACTTATAGAAAAATATAAGAACGGAGGTAATAAGTAATGGCTATACATGAATTTGATTGCAAAGGCTTTGGACAGATTGAGCCGAGCCAAGTTTGGTTCACCCGTTCTGGCATGGTAGAAGCACAGTGCGAGCTTGACCCTAAGAGATTTGCTTCACATTTTCCTCTTACTATGGACGAGGTTAATGCGGAAAAGGTCGTAGCGGAGAACGGTGCATTTCTTTGTATTGATAAAGAGAGAAAAATTGCTACGCTGCCCAGTCAGGGATATTCTAAGGGCGGCTTTAATGTTGGTATAAATTATTCAAGTGAGAAGATTTATAATCAGTTTGCTCCGGGCAGGAGAAATTTCTGCATGATTGCGGGAGAATATCTGCCAAAGATTGGATTTGTTGAGCCGGGTATGAGGATTTGTACGAATAGTGTTTGTTGGGACGATACTTGTGGACTGTTTAAAACAAAAGCAAATTCTTCTGATAAGTCTAAGGAAATGTATGAACAAATTAAGGCTTATCTTGCTAAAGTAAGAGATTTGACTTCTGGTAGAAATAAAGAATTAACGAGTAATACAACTGGTAAAGCACTTGCCCCCCTTTATGCAATTCTTATGGACGATAAAGAGTATAAGAACTCAAAAGAAGGTTCAGCAGCAGATGCTTATAAATCAACTTGTCTTAATAAAGGAAAACTCGTAATTGGTGGAGATTTGAGTAAAGCTTTGTTTGATATATATGCAGTTGTAACAGAAGCATATTACAATGCAGATGGTACTCCATCATTTAAATTTGTATTTACAAGAAAGCCTGATGAAGGACTTCTCACAGGTCCACAAGATTGGCTTAAACTTGATGACGAAGATTGATTAAGGAGGTGCAAAATATAATGGATAAGAACGCAATTAAAGATTTAATAGTTTGCTCCTTCTACGGTAAAAGTCCTGACCCGACAAAGTTTAGCGTAAAGGACGTAAAAGAGACTCTTAAAAACGAAATTCACAATATAGCTCACGACTATAATTCCTATAGACGTAATAAACTCGACCTTTTCGAGATAATGCAAGAAGCTTATAGTGAAATCCTTCCTCGTGCAGTAGAGGACTTTATAGGAAGTTTTGCTGATATTAAGTCTGTTCCGATAGGACAAAAGGCTTCCTTTGTTGTAAATACAGGACGTAGGCGTGCTAAACAGTTTATAACAAGAGTAGGTCTGTCAGGTGTTTATGAGAGCTTTAGACTTGATAAGAACACTTTTGAACTTGGTGGACAAGCAATTGGTGGTGCGGCATATATCGACTTTGAGCGTTATCTTAGTGGAGACGAGGATATTGCTGAGTCGACTGAGATACTGTTGGAAGGACTTGAAGAAGCTGTTTACGGCGAGATTCAGAGGGCACTTCTTAAGGCAGTTAATGCTGATGATAGGCCGGCTAAGAATAGGTATATTGCAGCAGGATTTGATGCAGATGCTATGAGCCAGCTTTGTGCTGTTGCAAGTTCGTATAGTTCCAATGGTAGTGTTGTTATATATGCAACTCCTGAGTTTGTTGCGGAAATGGGTCCAGATGCTATAGGACTTCCTATTTGGAGAGGAGGTTCAGGCGAAACTTCTGATTGGGCAGGAGCAACACCTGTTTACAATCCTCGTAACATTGAAGAAATTGCTCAGTATGGTAGAATTAAGACCTTTAGGGGCAATCCTATAATCGAGATTCCTCAATCCTATACTGACGACAATAATGAAGTTACTGTAGCCAACCCCTCAACAGCATATATATTCCCCGGTGGAGATACAAAGCCTGTTAAGGTTGTCTTTGAGGGAGATACTCAGGTTGATGAGTGGCAGCACAGAGATAGAAGTTTTGAGGTTGAGGTTTACCAGAGAGTTGGCGTTGGTATTGTAACGAATTACAACTGGTGCGTTTATGTTAATATGAATCTTGCTGACCCTGAGAAATATCCTACTAAGTATGCGATTGACTTTACTGGAATAGGAGACCTCGGAGTAGCAGACGGTACTTATACCAAGCCCGGCGAGTAATAAAATTGTAATGCCGCCGCAAGGTAAATGATATTATTTTAATTAAATAATAAGTGAAAACGGTAAGTGAGGATAATTCTCCTTGCTTACCGTTTTTGAGTAAAAGGAGGAATTTTAATGGCAAGAATGGTAGCAATAAAAAATATGATAGAATCTCAAATTAGTGTTCGTGATATGTCAATAGGCATAAATCGTAGGTGGCAAAGAAGAGGACAAGTTATTCCCCTCCCCTATGAGACTGTAGAACAATTACTTTGGCAAGATGGTTTCCGTAGAATGATAGATTAGGGTATTCTCTATATTGAATCTCTTAAAGATAAGCAAGACTTAGGCTTAGAACCTATCAATACTGATAAACCTGTTAATATAATTGCTCTAACTGAACCTGAAATTAAATCTCTCTTAACAGAAGTTCCTGTAACAGTCTTTAGAAAAAGACTTAGCCAATTGCCCGATATACAAATCGACAATATAATCGACTATGCAATTGCTAATAAAATTATAAACTTAGAAAAAATTCAAATTCTTAAAGAAATTACAAACCGTGATATTCTGGAGGGAATTTCAAAGAAAAGCGAATTAGAAGCTGAGGAAAAGAAAGAACTTCAAAAAAGAGCAAGTCGTTAAGGTGATAATGTGGTTAAACTAATGGATGTGTACGATGCTTTTCTATCAAAAGTCGATGATGACGATTGGTCAGAGGTGTCGTCACAAGAGGACTTAGAATGGTTTAAGAAAGATTGGCGGTCTTTCTTAGACGCAGCAATTCCTTATTTTAAATTTCCTCGTTGTAGCTTAGAAATTGATGAGGAAAATCAATGTTTTAAGGATTCTACAATGGGAACTGCTGAAATTCAAATTCTTGCTATTTATATGAAGTAGGAATGGATAAGACGAACAGTTGATTCTTGGAAAAATATTAAAACGCAATATGATGAAAAAGATTTTTCTTAGGCTAATTTATTAAGCCAATTTATTAAGCTAAAAGATTAGGTTGACGAAGAAGCTAAATTTGCAGAAGCTAATTACTATCGTACTGTTGGTAAACGCCCTTTTCATTTTCGCCGCCTTGCAGGAGGAAAGAAACGTAGCAATGAGTAATAAAGAGAGAATTAAGAATTAGCTTTATGGGCTACTTTGTGAGAGAGAAAAAGGTGGAGAATGGAAACGGTTTTTAGATACAATTCTAATTGAGTTAATTGGTTGTGCTAATTAGTTTAAACGTCCAGACTATGATTCTTTATATAGTAAACTTTCTGCTTTACGCTACTTATCTTTTGAATACTATCGAAAAACGATTTTTGAATGTATGAATTTAATAGATAGGATTGAGATAGTATGAGTTATTTTGAGGAAGTTTATTTAAAGAGAATTAACTCTGCCGGCACAACAAGGCAAGATAGAATTAAGACTGCAAAAGAAAGAGAGTTTGATAGGATTTTTCTAAAGCAAACTTAGTATAGGGCTTAGCTATATTAGATTAACGATTTAGAAGTTAACTATACAATTTCTCTATAGCCTAATAATTGGAATGAAAGTAATTTAATTAGTAACTTACTAATGTCTACAAGTGCCGCCGCCCTCAAAACTGGTGATTTGTTGTTTATAAGACAAAAAATCAAAAATAAGGAAGTAGATAAAATTTGGTTAGTTATCTTTGTAGAAGAGAATTTAACTAAAGGTTATCAACTATTTAAAGTAATTTGCTTAGATACTAATATCAATATTACTGATGAATACGGAACGACTAAAATTGCTACTCCTGCAAAATTTGTAAACGCCACATCTTCCTTTATGCAAGATACCTATACTCGCTCAAAGGCAGAAATGGGTTATCGTGAACCGTTTACAACTCGTATTGTAGTAATTCAAGATTCTGATGAAATAAGGAAAGGAACTTATTTTGAGTATATGGATAGGAATTGGGAGATTGCTTCAAAAGACAATATCAGTATTCCTAATGTTGCTTATTTATTTATAACAGAAAGACTAAAGAAAGAAAACGAACCTTTATCTTCAAAAGATATAGAGGTTGGTAAAGATGTTAATTTCTTTTTAAATGGCAGGTGAGGATAATGGATTCAGTAGTAATGTATGGGTAGGAGCATGGTAAGAATTTGGTTAAGATAGGTAAGAGGTTAATTGAGAATTAGAATTTACTTAGTTTGCTAATCAATACTGACTTAGACCCGCTTAATCCAGATAAACACGTTCCTATTGACGGTTTAACATTGCTTAATAAGAATATAAAATTTATTCCTTTACTTTCTTCCGAAGAATAGAGTGTTACGTCAAAGGTTGTTTTGTATTTTGATACCGCTGAGGTTAATGAGGTTAATTTAGATAATGAAAATGTTTCGTTATTGGTAAACGTCTATTGTCCTTTTAGCGAATGGTTGATAGCCGGCGATTCGTTGAGACCTTTTGCTATTATGTCTGAGATAAGGAAGTCAATTTAGGATAGAAAAATCAATGGACTTGGGGAAATTAAGTATTTAGGTTTTGACTTATCTTCTTTAACAGAAGAAATGGGTTGTTATACTATGAGGTTTATGATAAATGCTTTCAGCTAATTTTATTTAGCAAGTTAAAGAACAAGCCTTCATGGGAGTTCCTACTAAGTTTAACGATATTTGTTCTGTTTATCCTTTTAAGGTTAAAGAGATAGTAGAAATGGGGTCTAATTTGTATTATGGAAGATTGGGATTGTTGTTGTTAAATGAGGTTGAAATCGTTAATACAATTAAAGAAAAAACAGGGGAAGATATTCCAATTGAAGATGTTCACCCTTTATCTTATTTAATACAAAGTGCCGCCGCCAACGATAATTTTTTATTAGAATTACAAGAAACTTTTGCTACTTTCTTAAAAGAAGAAATTCTGGTATTACCAAAAATAAATGCTGTTTTGGTAGGTCCACCATAGGAAAAAAGACTAATAACAGAAGATAATTTTGTTGATTTATAGAATATCTTGAAAATATAGAATAGGAGAGAGATTAAAGAGCCACCGCCTGAGAATGAATCGCCGGGGCAACGAAAAATGAGATTGTTGCGTGAAAAGGTTGCCGAGGTTAAGAGAAAACAGGCTTAGAAAAATGGTGAGGAATAGTCTTTTGTTGATTTACTTGAAATTGCTTCTGTATTTGGAATAGATATTGAAAATTGTAGTCTTTATGCTTTCTATGGGTTAATAAGAAGATATTAGTTAAGAGAAAAATGGAATTAGGATTTGCAGATGGTTAGTGTTGGTGCAGACCCTAAGAAACTAAAAATGAAATATTGGGGTGAAACAGCTCCAGAAGAATAAAGGAGGGTTAAAGAACAACTATGCAGCAGAATCTTTTTGATAAATACGGTATTAAAGAAGTTGCTGATGTAACTTTTTATCGTATTGAGAAAAAGGAAGAAACGTATGAAGCTCATAGGGAGATAACCGTAGCTTCTATTTTGAAAGGAGCTATTGAACTTCAAGACGTTTACCCTTTGAATGAGCAAGGCGTAGGCAGTGAAGATGGTTTCAAGGCTTATGTTTTTAAAGATGCGGATATAATTCATGGGATTAACTATGATTGTGATGATATAAAGCAGGTTAGGGAAGTTTATACGATTACCTTCCAGACTAAGAATGAAGAATTTAAGGAGACTGGTGAACAAGGTCATAAAGAGTTAGACGAGGCCTATGAAGATTTTAAAACCGATAGTCAACTAAATATAGCAAAATGGGAAAATGAAAATGATAAAATCATAAAAATTACTAAGAAACAATATGACCCTGAAACAGGTTATGGAATTGTAAAATCTGACTTGGAAGGTTTTGTTTTTTATGGTGAAGAAGCTGATGAAGATGGTATTCCTTACAAAAATACTAAAACTAAACCTGTTTTAAAGAAAATAAAAGATTTGGGTACAAGTAATGGAGAAAATTATAAAGCGGAATATACTGCTACCTTTAACATTTTAACCGTTTATAAAAATGATTCAGAATTAGATACTGGAATTTTTAAGATAGATAGTAAAACTAAGAAAGAGACAAATCCTAAGAAAAATGTAACTCCTGATGTAGAGAGAATCCCGGGTACACACGAGTATACCTATCCTGAACAAGTATGTATGCTCTTTGCAACTCGTCAAAATCTCATAACAAAAACAGGTACTCGTTATCAATTTAAAGAAGCTAATGAAATGTTTGGAGACATAGATTTTGATGATAATTTTGCTCCAACTCCTTATTCTTCTGAAAGAATAGTTGTGGTTGGTCTCGCAGGAAAAATGACTGAGGAAACTTATGATATTGAAGAGGTTTCGGAGGAAATTAAAAAGTTAACTACTACCTATACTGCAAAAGGTTATGATGTAATATACAATGATTATGCAGAACTTGTAGTAGAAGATGAAATGGGTTATTTTGACCCTGCTTTCTTAGGCTATGATTATAAGAGAGAGCATGGAACTGGAACGATTAGTTTCTTTAAGTCTAAAGCTACTAATGATAATAATGGAAAAGTTGAATATAAGAAATGGTCTAAAGAAAGAAAAGGAACAGACCTTGCTATATCAATTGCTAATATGTGGGACGAGGGTGTTCATTTCAGCATAAATGATGCTATTGACGCTTTAAGACAAAAGAAGAAAGTTCTTGATGCAAATATTGAAGATGGTGTGGCCGGTATTCGTTCTATCTTTGGCGGTTATAGAGTTTCTTGGAAGAAAAAGAATGGTGAGTTATCCGTAATTCCCGGAGAAGATGATATAACTACTGATAGATATTATGATTTCTCTGTAGACGGAACAACAGTAAAAGATGATAATGAAGATATAAAATCGAATTATCCTCTTGAAGATACTGAAAATGCTGTTAAACAAATTGGCTTCCTTGAAGCTGCGGCTGATAAAGACCTTAGAGTTGATGCACATGGTGTTCGTTCTAACCGTGCAATCTATGTAAGAGTAGACGGAATGGTTGATACTTCCGCAGGAGCATTTATCTACCTTCTCCACAACAAGAACTATAGAAAACTTGCTCTTGATAAAGAAGGAATTTTCGAGTTTGAGGATAAGAAAGGCAATACCCTCTATTACCAAGACAAAATTTTCTGTGGTGTAGAATGGCTTGCTCTCGTCATTATAGGCGATAAGGGCTTAATTTTTGTAGTAAATCGTCATGGAAAAACTGATATAGATAGAATAGGTTGGATGATTAACCAAAACGGTTATGTGACTGATTCACAGGCACAGAGACTTTCTAAGAACGGTCTTATCCACACAACCGATATTACGGTTAATAACGAGACCTTCCAAGCTACTTGCACAGTAAAGAGCTTGAAAACTCACAAGACTAAGAAGAGAACAGACCATTATATCCCTGTTCTGTTCCTCGACACTCTTAAAATCTCTACAATCGAGCAAACAGCAGAAGAAGTCTATGCAACTGGTGGACGTGGAAATGCTAACTTAATCGGTTGGGACTTCAACAAAGAAATTACACTGTCTCTTGAAGATGCTCTCTTTACGCCCGCTTCGATGAGTGCTATCTTTGGTAGTTACGAGGGCAACGACTTTAGAAAAGGCGTTAAAGAAGTTAAATCTCTTGATAGGTTTGAGAAAGTTGTTGCTAAGAGAAGTTTCATCGTACCACCCGGTAATATGAATGGAACTCCTACAGAAGCTAACAAAACAGCACAAGCCGTGTTCTATGACCCGAACACAATGGAGCCTTATCCCGATGGTACACCTATTGCAGAGGGAGAACTCTTCTACAAGTTCACACGTTCCATTGCTTACGAAGGTCAATCACTCGGCCACATGATAGAGATTTCAGCCGACAAATTCCCCGGCACTTACAGAGTTGTAGGCGATACTTATGTAAGGTCTAAGGAAACTGGAGAGGACGAGAGATTCCAGTTTATCATCTGTCAGGCTAAGATGACATCAGAACAAACCATCACATTGGAAGCTGATGGAGACCCTGCGGTAAACATTATACAATCAAATGCCGCAGTAAAAATTGCTTAATTGCTGGAAAACCCTTAGAGTTCTTTACTACTTAGAGTTAAGTAACAATGTAAAGAAATTGGATAATCAGCAGCCAAGTTCTACAGTAGTAGAAAAGGTTCAACGACTAACCGCAAGGTGTAGGATTTAAGTAAATCTGAAATGGCAGTCCCGAAAGGTGAAGATATAGTCTAATCTTTATAGAGATATAAAGCTAATAATAAAATGGTTTGATATGAATATGACTGTACTTAGACCAGACGATGGTGTAATGGTTAAATTCATTCAGTATAATGTTGTCGATAACGAAGAACAGAACGATGGTTCTAAGATGGTTAAGGAAACTGAGAACCTTGACCTGCTTGACGATGCTGAGCTGTTCAAGATTAGTGACGATGGTGAGGACGGTAAACCTGTAATTGGTGCTACTGAATATTGATATAAAATGAATAAATTGGGTATTGAAGCAAATATTCAATACCCAATTTTTTTAGAATAAGATAAAGCGAAGTGAGTTAAATGAATATTTTTGAGCAATATGGTATTAAAGAGGTTGCGGACGCAACTCTTTATAGTATTCATAAGAAACAAGATAATAGTGGAGAAGTTTACTATGTGCCGGCACTTTACTTTGATACTCTTAAAATAAGCTCTGTTGAGAAGAACGCAGACAACGTTTGGGCAGAGGGAGGATTAGGTAATTCAAGGTTAATTTGTTGGGATTATAACGAGACAATTGACGTTACATTACAAGATGCACTTTGTACCCCCGCTTCGCTTGGTTTATGTTGGGGCGGCGTATTAAGTGCAGATTGGAAAAATAGTGAAGTTAAGATTAAAAGTGGAATAAATGTTAATTGTTAGACTGAGAGATTAAGTAGAATGGAAAAGGTTGTGTTTCCTATTAACACTTCAAGGAAACATACAATAAGTAAGTATTTACCCCATAGAGATTGTGAATATAGAGATGATGATAAGGTTTTGATGAAATCGTCTGTTGTTGATGGGGTTGATATAAGAGGAATGGGGAATTGTAAAGGACATATTTACAATTGGAGAGCGGCGATAGAATCTTCTGTAAGGTCTTTTGCTATTATTCCAGATAGGTTTTTTGATATTAAGGGGAGACATTTTCCTATTAACTATAAGAAGCCTATTTCAATTACAACACCTACTTATGATAATCCGTATTTTAGTGTTATTTATCATGTTGGTAAACCTAATATAAATGATATGCGGCCGCCATCAGTTATTGTAATTGACGAGACTAAGGAGAATTTAAACCATAAAATTAAGATTACGTTTACAGGTTACTATACCAAAGATAGTATTGTTTCTGATAAACACAATTTTGTTGCCTATCTTGAAGAAATTGATAGTATTACAGGCAATAATTTTGACCATGCTTATAAAGGTTAGGTAATTAGACCTTGTGGCAGGACTTTTACAATTAACACTAATGATAGTAAAGAAGTATTAGTCAGTAAAAATAATACTTTAGGTGAATATCCTGAATTACTTTATAGTAAGGCGGCACAAGGTACTTTAGTAAAAAATAAAATCCCTCTTGATGACGGTGGCTATTTAACAATAACCGATAATTTAAAATTTTTCTACTTTGAAAATCCTGCTTAGGCAGATTATCTCAAAATAACGATTGACAACAATAACGACTACTATGCTTCTCTTGGCATTGACATTTCGTCAAATCAAGAAATAGAAAAAGGAACTAAAGTTACTACCGATTTCAATAAAGCAATATCACATCGCACAGTTTATTGGGAATTAGCTCCCTATATTGATGTAACTTAGTTTAAAGGTATTGAAATGTGGCAAAGGTTTGATAGTATAAATGCTTTAATCTGTTTTTTAATAACAAAATACGAAAACGATATACTATCAATAAAGCCAGTTACTAATATTGCTGATGAACCTAATAATTTTGAAGCAGACTACGCTCAATTAGAATCAGACCATTTGGAAGATAAAAAGTTAGATGGTAAACTCCATTGCTATATAAATCCCGATACAATGACACCTTATGATGACGATTATTGGTTTCATCAAGGGGAAGTTTACTACATCAAATCACTAACCTTGTCTCCAAAAGGTAAGAATCTTAAAACTAAAAAAATTATTGTAGAAGCAGGCAAATTCCCGGGTATGTATATGCTTGTTGGGGAAACCTATATTAAAAATAGAGATACTGGTATAGATGAACGACTATAGTTGAAGTTCCCTTTCTGCAAGGTACTATCAAATTAGTCGTTTACATTAGAATCAGATGGTGAACCTACTACTTTTAATTTAGACTTAGAAGTAGCAAGACCAGAAAGTGGTGTGATGATGGAATTGACTTCTTACGAGACAGCACCAAAGATGGTTTAGGATAAGAAAGGCTGTTTTGTAATGGTAGACGGTTCAACAGAAGTTTTATGTGAATAAGGAGGGAGAATGATTGAATATATTTGAGCAATATGGTATTAAGGAAGTTGCTGATGTAACTCTTTATGCCATTGAACTTGATAAATATGATGATGAGGTTTATGTGCCTGTTCTGTACCTTGATACATTAAAAGTTTCGACTGTTGAACAGACAGCAGAACAGACTTCTGCACGAGGAGGTTTAGGAAATCCTCGTCTTATTATGTGGGATTATGGTAAGGAGATTACGGTTACGCTCGAAGATGCTTTGTATTCGCCCGCAAGTCAGAGTATGATGTGGGGAGGTAAGTTTGGTACTAAGCATACTAAGATTTACGGTGGTTGGAATCCGTATATTTATCCTAAAGATAGACTTGGTAGGAATATTTATTTTACAAAAGAAGTTGCGATGTAGAAACCCAGTAATAGTGATGGGAAATGGTATTGGGTTAAAAATGGAAAATTGGATAGTGAAGGGGAAAATAAAGAGTTAAAAGATGGGGATATTAGAGAATGTGTTCGTATAATTTGCCCTTGTGATGATAGAGAAAAGTTAATAAGATTTGTTCCTAATACTGGGGGTAGACCAAGAATATTTGAAAAAAATGGAGCAATAAGTGATGGTGTTAATCAAGGTCAAGTAGCTTATCATGAAAAAGAATTTCACAAGAAAAAATATAAAAGTTACACTTTAAATACTACCAAAGGTTGTTGGGGAGAAAACGCATTAGAAAGAGCTGAAATTTCAATAGATAATTTTGGTAAATTTGATTTTACTGCTTTTTCAACATATGATACTAATTTAAGTAATAGTGAAGAAGTTGAAAACTGGCACGCTGTAGGCGGCGATTCACAACCCGCTTGGTGTGATTTAAGTGCTAATGTATATGAATATAAATGGGAAGATACTGATATAAAAATGTCCTCTCTTGAGGGTACTATGGATATATATTGTGCAGAACACGCTTCTTTATTCTATAGAACAGAAGTTGAAGGTACTGAATCAGATATACAAATTGGTACAAGTGATTTACATTATTATAGACGTGAAAAACTTATGAAAGACGGACAGTCAAATGACGATATTTATACAGATTATAAAGTAGATAGAATTAGTGATTTAGTAACTCATTTTAGTACTGATGATATGAAAATGGTATATAGTAAAGATACGGACAGAGATTAGCAATACGAAAGAATAGACGGAATACGTTATAGTATAAGTGGAGATGGACAGAGTGGAGATAAACGTATTGTATTCTACATTCATGTCTACTACCAAATTCCCTCCGCAGACGGTAAACTCGTTACCTGTATAGCTACAGCTCCTGTTGGAATCTTCTATATAATTGACGATTGGAATACTGGTATAACTGCTCCTCAAGATTGGATATACCCAATCAATAGTGGCTTAGAGGAAGTTCCTCTCCTTGAAAGAATGGAGAAATGCAAGGCTACTCAAACTTTTGCAATCAATACAGATAGAAATACTCGAATGGGAAATTATCGTTATATGCACGAATACGATCAAGCGGAACTTGTTGTTTATATAGACCCTAAAACAATGAAACCTTATGAACCAAACACTGGTATATTCCAACGTAAAAATGGTTCAGTAGTAAATGGTAATTTAAGAGTAATAAAACAATATGAAGTTTATTATAAATGGACAAGGACTAAAGCTCCTAAGTATACGACTTTAGGTAGCAGGATAATAGTAGACGCTACCCATTATCCCGGAACATATCGTTTAGTAGGAGAGACTTATGCAAGAACAAGAAAGGACGGAAAGGACCAACGTTATCAATTTGAAATTCCATTGTGCAAGATGAGCAGCGACACAAGCCTGACACTGGAGGCGGCTGGCGACCCTACTACATTCACCATGAACCTGTAGGTACTTCGTAGAGAAGATGGAGTAATGATGAAGATTACTCAGTATAATGTCGATAAAGCTACCTACGATGGATATGATAGTGGAAGCACAAATGTTGTTCCCAGTGATTGGGTGATGCCTGACGACCCCATCTACCAAGATGAGGTTCGCTGACGAGTTGTAACTAAGGAACAAAAAGAAATTACTAATGCGGAAATTAAGTTGATAAGTCCGGTTTTAGGTTAGTACGAAGTAAGTTCAGAGAATAATTCAGTTACTTTACATAAAGAGGAAACAAGAACAGGTGGTGACGATACAATAATCACCGCTGAACTTCACTATGACGAAAAAATAACACCATACTATACTAATATAGTAAATGGCGTTCAAACAGAAACCTATGCCGGCACACCGTATTATAATAGAAACCAAGTTATAGCTCTTAAACCTAATGAATATGTTATTTCGATAACAGAGAGTGAGGTGAAAAAATGAATCTTTTTTAGAAATATGGTATTAAGGAAGTTGCTGATGTTGTATTCTATAGTATAAATACAATTGGAGACGAAGAGGTCTATACTCCAGTGCTTTTCCTCGATACTTTAAAAGTTTCAACAATAGAGAAGTCAGCAGAAAAGGTAGCCGCTGAAGGTGGTAAAGGTAATAAAAAGCTTATCACATGGAATTTTGGTAAAGAGATTACTCTTAACTTAGAGGACGCTTTATTTACTCCTGCTTCAATGAGTTTGATTTGGGGCGGCGAATTGGAATCTAAGTTATCTCCTTATACTTCTGCTATTGTTAAATTGAATATGGCTAATAAGTATGGTGAATTGCATTATTCTACTAAAGCTTATCCCTCTCCTGCACTTACTGATGATGAGTGGGAGATTGTTTTTAGGGCTGCGACAGATGTTGCTAAGGACGAGAAAGCAACTAAAGTTGTTGCTGTCGCCGCACAAGAAGAGACAGGTAATGATGTTTATTGGACTTCTACCTATAGGCAAAGGTCTGACGACCCTAAGATTGCTGAGAATAGAGAAAATCTAATGAAACAATATTTCTTTAGATTAAGAGAGACTAAAGTTAATGGAAAAGATACTTTAGGTAGGGCAATTGATGATAAGGTAGTAGAGAAGATAATAACTTATATCGATGAGCTTAAAAAAATAGGTACAATAGAAACTCAAATCTACGAAACAGAATCAATAGATAGATGGGAGAAATGTATCGTAACACAGCGTGACGGATTGACAATTAGCACCGCTGAACAAAAGAAGAATATTCTTCGTTATTATAAAGGAGATACAACTTCTTCCTTTACTATCTACTACGATGCAAAAACAATGCTCCCATTACTTAGCCTGTCTGATGACGGTTTTATAAAAGGTTGGGACGCTGCCGAGAAAGGTGCTGAACCTTATGATAGAGATTTTGACGGTGTTCGTGATACAGACGAATTTACTATAAAAATGGGTACAGTATACTATAAATTTACTCGTACTGTAAAATTTAAAACAGGACAATCAGACGGAACAATAGGAAAAACGTTCGTTATAGACGCTGATACATTCCCTGATGCTTACAAAATCGTAGGAGAAACTTACATTAGGGAACAGAAAACAGGAAAAGACCAACGTTATCAGTTCGTTATCCATAGAGCTACAGTTTCCGCAGATACAAGTATTACACTTGAAGCGGAAGGAGACCCAACAACATTTAGTATGAGCATTGACGTACTTACGCCGCCCAACGACATTATGATGGAACTTAAACAATTTGATGTTGAAGAAGACAAGCTTCATGGCGGCACAAGGATTGTTCCTCAGAAAGCAAGGTATACTTATACACCTACTACAATTGAGAACAAGCCTGATGTTGGATTTGAGAATCCTGAAATATACTAATAGTTTGACAACAAGAGATAGGAACAATCCTATCTCTTTTTTTAAGTTTATAAAACTAAAGATTTTACTTATATTATATAAGATAATTGATAGGAGGTGAGATAGTGGATTCTGGAATTAAAGAAATGTTTGATGTTAATTTGAGATTGAATAAGCCTTTGGAAATTGGTAGTAAGAAATATGATGTTAATGAGAGTGTATTGTCGTTTTCTACAATTGAAATTGCTTAGATTAACGAACATAAGGATATTGTAAGTGCAAGAGGAGGTTATCATAACAACCCTTTAGTTGATTGGGAAGTAGACCATTAGGTTAGTTTTGCAATTACTCATGGGGTTTTATCACCTTTAAGCTATAGTTTACTAAGTAATTCGATAATGAAAGAGCCAAAATTTAAATCAATTTCATATTATGAAGAGTTACATACTATTGAAGATAATGCTTATTGTTACGTTGATTTAAAATATTGTCCTAACAGTTGTTAGTGTAAAATAGGAGCATAGCCTAATCCTTATAACGAACCTCTTCCAATGGGTAGACGACCAGAGTTATTATTAAAACCTCTGCCGCCATCAAAAACCAAATGGATTTTTATTTATGATAAAGAGACGGGATAGAAGATTAAAGACTTTGGAATTTTTAATAATAGAATTTTCTTTAAAGAACGATACCGTAATGTAATTGTTGACTATACTTTTTATTATTAGGATAGAATAAAGGTAATTGAAGTGGGTAATAGATTATTTAATGGTTATATGAGATTAGACGGAAAAATGAGTGTTAAAAATTAGATAACAGGAGAAATTACTACTGCTATTGTCGATTTTCCTAAGGTTAAAATAAGTTCAAGTTTATCAATGAATTTAGGAAAAAGTTATGATAATTCAACAGTTAGTGATTTTTATTTTATTGCTTATCCTAATGAGGAAAAAGATAGAGAAGAAAGGGAGATTATGAATATAAGTTTTTTAAATAGTGAGTTGAGTGAAGATTATATTTGAGAGGTGAGATAATTTGCCACCTAAAAAGAATAAAGGAAAAGCTAATGATTGGGCTTGGGCGATAGATTGTCTTAATCAAGAAACTCGACATTATAGATATATGTATTTTGCTTTAAGTAATATTCCTGATACAAATGATGGATATAGTGAACAAGACTTAGACTATTATGAAGAAGTATAGGAAAAGATAGTAAATACCACAAGATATTTATATGAAAGAGAAAAAAGTCTTAAAGATAATAGTAATGGTATTAGTGGTATCGAGAAAAAAATAATTGAGGAAATGAAATAGCAAGAGAAAAGGGAAGAAGTCTTGTTTGATAAAATCTTTTCTAATGCAAAAGCAAAAAATCCTCATTATCAAACTCTTTGTGATAAAACAAAGACAAGTAATACCAATTTTGATTTATCAGGAACTAAAAAAATTTCAGATATGACAACAGTAGAATTTTGGACTGCTTTACTTTACGATAGATTATCGTTATCAAGTGGACAAGTTAAGTAGAAATCTACTTGGTCTGATAGGGATATTTTTGCTTTAATAATTTCTTCTGATGAAATGTATTATGCTTTGAAATCTAATTTTTCTTCCGAAATTTTTACAAGAACTTAGGCATTAAAAGGAACGAAATATGAAAAGACTATTGATACTATGGGAACTAATATAACAGTAGAAGCATTGCAAGCTTTTTATGAGAAATTTCAAGATAATCTTTGGCAAATCGGAAATTTTGTAATGCAAGATGAATTAAAAAAAGCTGTAGATACTTTATTAAAAAAATATTTGAAAACCTCAAAAAAATCAAGTTTTAAAATTATTAGCAATTGGAAATTAAAAAAAGTTGTTACTGCTGAAACATTTAGTTAGAATTTAAGAAATAGCATAAGAGAAGTTCTTGACCATTATAATATTGATAAATACGAATTGACAAATGAAGGTTCTAATGGAAAACAGGGTACAACAATATTAAGAGTTTATTCTACAGGATAGAAATAGGCAGGCTCTAATTTGCTTTATAAAGATTAGTATGGTAAAAAAATAGAAGGAAATGAATATATAGTAGCAACTTTTCAAACTCTTTATAATACAATTAAAAATACTATATCTAAATATTAGATTTTAACAATTGGTGGATTAGGAGAGTTAGATATTAGTAAATATTATAAAGATATAAGTAAATTTTATAATAAAGCATTGAATTATTGTAGTAATCAAGAAAATTATATTTCTGATATAATAAAAAATGCTTACGATAAAGAAGCGTATAAGCCCTTTAAGGCGGCGAACTCAAATGCCTATGTATCAGGTATATTAGGAGAACTATCTGCCGCATATAATATTTCCAGTGGATTAAAAAGTGATATAAAAATGACTGGTAATGTCTATAGTGGAATAGAGGGTTTTACTTATGGACAAAGTGTTAATGATTTAAGAGGTAAATTTTAGTATAAAAAATCAGGAAAAATGACAACTTAGAGTTATGGTGTAAACGTAAAGAACTATGTAGTATCCGCTGAAAATTAGATAACTCTTTATGATGGTGGAAAACCGCTTAGTGTTTTTAGTCCTTATATGAATAGGTATTTAACAAAAAAAGAATCTAATGTTCTTCGCTTTTGTGTTACTAATGCAGGTTTTTTCGATAGTCCTAATTCTCAAATTAGAACAATAGTTAATACAATTGCAGCAATTCATACTCCTGAGTTTTTGCGAATATATGACCATTCAGCAGGAAAAATGATAGTTAATTATTTCTATCAAATAAATTAGGTTATTTATCCCGCAAGTTATATTTATAAATGTATATTAGATAGAATGGATTAGATTATATAGGAAACTAAAAAAGGTGAATAGTTACCATTTTTTACAATTAAACTAAGTGGATTGAAAAAAGGTAATGTTTTTGAATATCATGATTTAAACGAAGCGAGAAAGAAATGGTTTGAACAAGATTTTAAATTAAATGATAAATTTAATAATCATAAATCGGGAGATATAACAATTAAACCTAATGGTTTAAAAATGAATTTAGTTTCATTATCTTTATTCTAATTAAAAGAGGTGAAATAAAAATTGGCAATAGAAAAATTTTAGTATATTGGAGAGTTTGACGCTTCTCAAATATTAAACTCTTTAAAACAAATAAGAGAAACTTTAGAGAAATCTGGATTAAGAGAAACTCTTTTTACTTAGGTTGATAAACAAATTTAGAAAGCAGATAAACAATTGGAAAAAATGCTATTCTTAATTCAAAAAGGTTTTTCTAATCCAAAAGAAGTTGAATATTTTGCAAAAGGTTTTGAAATCTTAGATACTCAAATTGCTTCAATAAGAGAAAATTTACAAAAGCTCAATATATCAAAAAATTTTGATTAGGGACAAAAAGAAATTCAGGCATTAAGCGATGCGTTAGAAAAATTATCAATTCAACAAGAAGAATTTTAGAAAAAAGCAAAGGCAAGTGTAAAAGCCCAAGCAGAGGGATTGTATGTAACAAATGTTGCAACAGGAACTAAGTATGGATTAGACGATAAAGAATTAAATACAATTGAGAAAGAAATTAAATTAAACGGAGAACTTGAAAAGACTTTAAAAAAATTAGGAGAGACAAGAGAAAATAACTATAGACGATTTTTAGGACAAAAATTTCAAACCACTGGCAAAGCGTAGAATTATATCAATACAGCAAACGTTTCAAATTTAAAACAATCTGATTTTAATATTACCGATGAAAAATTAGCCAAATCTTTTTTAAACAAAGATATGGAAGTAAATATAAAGAAAATTAACGAACAGTATTCTGCTACTTTATTAACTATTGTAAAAAATGGTGAATCTGCTAAAGCAGGTATTGAAAGATTAACTGAAGTCTTAAAAAACTATGGAATAGAATTAAAAAATACAGCTTAGGTACAACAAACCTTTGCTTCTGATTTAAAGAAAGTTAATGATTTAATTTATGAGGACGCAAGTCGTGTAGATAAAGGTAATATTACTAAAGCAAAAAATAAAGCACAAGTATTAGTTGAACCTGATGAAATGGGTAATTATAACCTCAATGCAGAAGCTCAACAATTGGTAAACAACGTAGATCTTCAAAATTATTTAGGTTTATTAGCTCAAATAGTTCAAACTCAAACAGAATTAACTAACAAAATTTTAGAAACAACAGAAGCAAATTAGAATAATAGAAACGCTGTCAACCAAATGCTTAATGATAGTGCCAAAGCATAGGATAAAGTTAGACAAACTACGGACGAAAGTATTGGCAAGTTGTATGAAGAATCAGTTGCCGCTTCGGAAGTTGATAAGACTTTTAGCGTATTAGAAGACACTTTAAAAAGTTTTTTCTCACTATATAATATAGTTGCTAAAGTTAGACAAGTAATAACTCAAACATTTACTGATATATAGAACTTAGATAAAGCGTTCGCAAATATTGCTATGGTAACTGACTTCTCTGTACAAGATATGTGGGAAAGTTACGATAGCTATGCAGAAATGGCGGCGAGATTAGGTTAGACTACCCAAGGCGTAATAGAAGCTTCGGGACTCTACTACCAGTAGGGCTTAGACACGACAGAATCTTTGGAACTTACCGAGTCTACCATGAAACTTGCAACACTTGCCGGGTTAGACTTTGAGGACGCTACGCAGAAGATGACAGCAGCCTTGCGTGGCTTCCATATGGAGATGGATGAAGGTGAGAGAGTAACTGATGTTTACTCCGAACTCGCTGCAAAAGCTGCGGCAGAAGTTGAGGGAATTGCCTATGCGATGAGCAAGACGGCATCAATTGGTGCTTAAAATATTAAAATTGCTGAAACTTCCTAAAGATTATTGTGCTAAAGAATATTGCTCAAATATTCAATGCGGCGAAAGCAGAAAAAAAACAATAATATGACATATGGTCTGACTAACCTAAGTGTTTTATAATGGATAATCAGCAACTAAGAATTGGAGGAAAGAGCAAATGAATTTTATAGAAAAATTAAAAAAGGTATTTAAGGAAAATAATATTGAAGTTATAGAATTTAATGGAGAAAAAGAAAAAATTGTTTATAAGTGTTTAAATTGTGGAAAAATTTATGAGAGTAGTTGTGCAAGAAATTTATTCTCAAAAATTACATTATGTAAACAATGTTATAATCCTTTTAGTCGTTGGAATGTTGATAGACTAATGGAGTATAAGTTTAAAAGACTTTATCCTAATTCTGATATAACTATTATTTCTTATAAAGGTATTTGTGCTGGCACAACAATAAAATGTAACAAGTGTGGGGAAATAGAAGAGATTAAAAACTTAGAATCTTTGTTTAATGGAAGAAAAGACTATTTTTGTAATAACTGTGAAAAAGAATCTGATAAAATTTACAATCATATGTTAGAAGAACTTGATAAAGGTTTTGTTAAACTAATTGAATGGAATGGTGTTAATAATAAATCTAAATTCCAATGTAATAGATGTGGTTGTATTTTTGATAAGAAAGTAAGTAGCAGTTTCTCAGGGAAAATTTGCCCCAATTGTTTTAAAGTTTATAATAAGTTCTCTTTTGATGAAGCAAATCAATGGTTAGAAGAAAAGACTAATGGAGAATATACTTTATTGCAATATAAAGGTGATAATGATAAAAGTCTTATTAAACATAACAAATGTGGTTTTTGTTATTCAACTCGTTTAACTGACTTTGAAAAAACAAAAGGCTGTCCTAAATGCTATAGAAAGAACAAAAAGAAACAAAAATAAAAATATTGTTTAGTCCACAATATTTTTTAATAGAAATTTTATATTAAAAATTAAAAGGTAATAAAATCTTTCCTCGAATTAAAGCTCAAAGACTATCTCGTGTGAGAGTAGATTTAAGTAAATCGAAGTAATATTGAAAAAAATATAGTCTATTCTTTATAGAAATATAAAGCCGCCCGAAAGGGCGAATAAGGAAGTAACGAACCTTGTTGAATGAAGTAAACAATTGCATCGAGTGCCGGTATGGAGTTCGAGACCACCTCGGCATTCATCACGCAAATGATAGAGACGACACAAGAAGCTCCACGGTACATGGCTTGTGTCAGGTATTCATATAACAGCAAGATAGCTTGTTGAATATACAAATAGTAAAAAGTAATTACAAAATTGACTTTCCGCTTTATTTTTATTATACTATAAGTATAGTAAAAACAAAAAGGAGGAATGCGTAATGAATTACGGTTATATTTACTATTCAAAAAATAAGGTCAATGGAAAATTGTATATTGGAAAAGTGACATCTCGTCAGTTGTTCCATAAGCCCTCTTATAAAGGTAGTGGAACAGATTTAATGAAAGCTCTCAAAGAATATGGTTCAGAAAAATTTTGAAGTTCATTATATTGCGGCGGCACAAGATGGAGAAGAATTGTCTTGGTTGGAGAAATACTATTTGCAATATTATAAGATACCAAACGAAAAATTTTACAATATGAACTTGGCAACTTCTGATAGTGAGCAGTCAGATTATTATAATAAAAACAACATAAGAGGAGTTAATTTGAAAAATATTATTTGTTTTAATTACAAAACCTTTGAACAAACAGTATTCAATAATATAACTCAGTTTTGTAATGAAAGAGGGGTGTCAAGAGGTTGTATGTTTAATGTAATATCAGGACAGAGACTAACTCATAAAGATTATATATTTTGGTATGAAGATTTTCCTATTTCAAATGACGCTATAAATTGGATTTTGAATTATAAAAATAAAACTTCTTATAAAACAAAATATATAAAAATTGATGAAGTTAAAAATGAATTGAATGATTGTTACAAAAGAGCCACTAATAAAAATAGAGAGTTTAAATTTAATGGTTATTTTATTGAAGATAATAAAGAAGTAGAGGTTGAATGGGATTTGATTAAATCATCTTTTTCATTGTTGACCGAAAGAGAAGGAGCAAAGCCTATTGAATCTAAAGGAATAGAAGATTATAAAGTTAATACAACAAAAGATGATAAATTTGAGCAGAAAAGAGATACTGAATATATGCTTTATAATTCTGATATAACTCTTTATTTTAACTATGACGAGATTAACAATTTAACTAAACTTTATCCAGATATTAACCCAAGACTTTTGAGACAAGCAATAAATAGGAAACAGAAAACTGTTATGAATAGAAAATACAATTTGAAAATACTGGGCGTATAATAAGTGATTATTATAATGAAAGGCATTGAATTGACGGGTAAACCCTTAGAGCTTTTAACACTAAGCCCCATTAGCAATAGTGGGGTGGCACATCGTAATTGATTGTGGTGTAGTAAAAGAGTAAAAGATTGGGTAATCCGCAGCTAAGTCTCTTTACTAAAAGAGAAAAGTTCAACGACTATTGGAGATTAGCACCAATAAATATCAAGTGATATTGAAGCGATGCCCTTCTTATTTTTAATAAGAAGAAGATATAGTCTATTCTATAGGGAAACTTATAGCTACATTTCAATATGTAGGAAAGGAATTAACAACTCTTTTCTAATACAAAAGGAGAACATAAACGTACCTGTGTTCTTTATAGGATAAATATATAACCTATATAGCGAAACTCTTTCTAATTGACTTAGAAGTCCAGAAGTGGATTATAGGGCAGAAGCTCAACGAGATTACTCGGCTAAGCACTGTGAACGACTAAACGAAAGAGACTCATTGAATTATGAGTATGCGATAGTCTTATCTTTGGTATAACAAAAGAAGCCAAAGGCACAATTATTGTGCGGAAATTATAAATTTTAAGCTAAAATATTTTAAAAAGGAGAATTTAAAGTATGATTTATGAACGTAATTCGAAGGTTTTCGAGAAAATCGATTCAGAAGAAAAGGCTTACTGGCTTGGATTCCTTTACGCAGACGGCTATGTAGACCCTGAGCGTGGAGAGATAACTTTAGGATTGGCTGAACAAGATAAAGAACATATAATAAAATTTCAAAATTTCTTAGAGACAAATGTTCCTTATAAAGATAAAATTAACAATCAAGGTAAACCATACAGATATTTCAGAATTTATGATAGACAAATATGTTCAGACCTTGAAAAGCAAGGATTATATAGAAAAAAATCTTTGACTTTACAGCCAAAAATGATAATGCCAAATGAATTGTTGATTCATTGGAGTAGAGGATTATTTGATGGTGATGGAAGTATCTATCCTCAAAAAAATGGGGCTAATTCAATTAGGTACAGAATTAACTTAATAGGAACAGAAGATATATTGAATTTTGTAATGAATTTGTGGCAGATTAACAAGAAATTAGATAGAAATAGGAGTGTACCTAAGTTTGTAGTCGCAGGAAAAAGAGAGGTAAATAAAATTTTACATTTACTCTATGATGATGCAACAATTTATTTGGATAGGAAATATGAGTTATTTAAGATAGCCATTGAGAAAAATTTATAATTTTTAAAATCAATGCGGAACGGCTTTTTAAAAACCCTAATATACTGTGAAGTATATTTGAAACCTCTTTAATTGCTGGGAAACCTTAAAGTTTACTATTTAACTTAAGATTTTGACAAATAGTAAAATTTGTTATATTCTTATAATAAAATAGGCAATCAGCAGCCAAGAAGAGGAGGAACAGTTTATGGTTGGAATCTATATAATAAAAAATATAATCAATGATAAAGTTTATATTGGAAGGTCAACAAATATTCATAGACGTTGGCTTTCTCATTTAAGAGATGCAAGAGTTGGAGAAGAAAGTAAAATCCATATTGCCATGAGAGAATTAGGAATAGAAAATTTTTATATAGAAGTTCTTGAAGAATGTTCAGTAGATAAATTAAATGAACGTGAACAATTTTATATAACCCTATTTGATTCATGGAAAAATGGATATAACAATGGCAATTCTCAAAATTTCTTAGATGGAGAAAACAATTGTAATGCTAAAATGACTGAGAAAGAAATTGAAGATATAAGATTACGTCAAAGTAAAATGATTGAAGATAGAAATACTATTTATCAAGATTATAAAGATAAAATTACTTGGTCTAATTTTGCTTATATTTGTAAATATTTAACTTGGCCTGATATATTAAAAGAATATAATACTCCAGAAATTATGAAATGGCACGAAGAAAGAGTAGGAAATAATAAAATAAAACTATCTCTATTTGATATAGAAAATATCATAAAAATGAGATATGAACAGAAGAAAACAAATATAGAAATAGGAAAAATATATAATAAACATCCAAAAACCATTAGTAGAATTTTTTCTGGAGTATATTATAAAAAAGAAGTGGAATTTTTAAAAGAAACTAAACCAGAATTGTTCTCCAATTAAGGTTCAACGACTATGGCTGAAATGCCAGTAAAAATATTGAAATAATATTTTGAAGTGGGAGGCTCTTATTATATAATAAGATGAAGATATAGTCTAATCTTTATAGAAATATAAAGTTAATATAAATGTTTAAAAACTATTAAAAGAAATTTTTACAATATTTAAATAAGTAAGAATAGCAATGGTAGTTTAAAAATCTCTTTAATTGCTGGAATATCCTTAGAATCTATTTAAACCTAAACAAATACGAAAGTTTTTGATAATTTTAAAATTATGGTAAAATATTTATAGAATTGGACAATCAGCAGCCAAACTGCTAAGGAGGATTAAAAATGGAAACTGAAAGAAAAACAATAATTTTGAATGATATTGAATTTGATTATTATATTTATTCTGATGGAAGATGTCAAAATAAAATTACCAATAATTTCTTAAAAGGTAGTATTATAAATGGATATAGAAATTATTATTTAAGAAAAGGAAAGATTGAAAAGAATGTCGGAGCTCACAGATTGGTAGCTTTAATGTTCTTGGATAATCCTAATAATTTATCTGTAGTTCATCATATTGACGGAGATAAATTAAATAATGATGTAACCAATTTACAATGGGTAACATACTCTGAAAATGCAAAAGAAGCTGACCATTCTGCTACAAAAAATAAATGATCGTCATATAAATATTATACACCAGATAATTATATAGACGGAGAAAAATGGGAACAGTATCACGACACTCATCTTTATTTTTCTAATTTAGGTAGACTTAGAAATAGTCAAACTAATAGACTATTAGTATTGCATTTTGATAAAAATGGATATGGATACTATTCACCTAAATTAGATGGAAAAACGAAAAAGATACTTGTGCATAGAGGAGTATACGAAAGTTTTAATAAAATTTCTTTAACTACAGAACAGCAAATTGACCATATAGACGGTAACAAAAGTAACAATAATCTTTTAAATTTAAGACTTTGTTCTGCAAAAGATAATTGCACATATCGTTCTCAAAAAATCGTAGATGAATATGATTTTTATATTGTTCAATTTGATAAAGATGGAAATTTTGTTAATTACTATTCGTCACAGGAAGAAGCTGCTAAAGCAGTAGGTGTTGTAAATGGTTCTATTGGTAATGCAATATCAGGAAAAGTTAAATATATAAAAGGTTTTCAGTGGAAGAAAATCTCTAAGCAGGAGGTTCAACGACTATTGGCGATGAATGTAGCCAAGTAAAACTTCAATAAGTTTGAAACAGGAGACATTATTACATTTAATAATGAAGATATAGTCTAATCCGACCACTAAGCTGGTGTTAAAATACCCCGAAAGGGGCGGTGTGAGTTCGCATTGCTCGCTTTACGGAATTGAAAGAGAACGTTGCAGGAACGGACGAATCAGAATTTGAAGATTTGGATTACAATAATGTTGACAAAGCATTAAAATCAGTTGGCATTTCATTAAAAGACGCTTCTGGTTAGTTCCGTGACCTTGATGACGTTTTCTTGGAATTAAGTAAGCGTTGGAACACACTTGACCGTAATACACAACGTTATATTGCAACAGTTTCGGCTCTCCCTGAACGGGTCGAATAAAACCTTTTTAATTGCGGGAACGTAACATAACTTAAAATTACTAAGCGATTAACTAATCGTGGCAAGAGGTAATGCTTTAGGTATAGTAATAAGATTTTAAGTATTATAATCCGCAGCTAAAGTTAATTTTATAATTAACTAAGTTCAACGACTATCGAAAGTTATAATACAAGTAGAGTAGAGGTATTAACCTTGAAATGGAAGGTACTTAATTTAATTAGGTAAAGATATAGTCTGTGTAAGGATTACAATCCTTGCTTGGGTTCGAGACAATAGTCGAGATTTCTGTCACTCATGGAAAATTATGACAGAACGATGGAACTTGTGGAGACGGCACAAGACTCGGCTGGCAAATCAAGTGAACAATTTGCAAAATATCAAGATACTGTTGAGTATAAATTAAAACGATTACAAACTGTTTGGGAAGAAATAAGAACAAGTTTCCTTAATAGTGATTTCTTTAAAAATTTTATTGATAATTTTACATCAGGACTTGAAAAAATTTCAAAAACAAGTCCAGTAAAATTATTGTTTAGTGCATCAGTAATTGCACCAGTTATTTATAATTTTATTAACACTTTTCTTAAAACATTAAAAAGTGCTTCAAACAATTTTATCGCAGCAGGAAAATCAATAGCAGATAATTTAGGACAAGGTTTAACCAATGGTTTAGCAAATATTGTTAATAAAGCAGTTGTTAATTTAACTGGTAAAATAGCTCCGTCTGCAAAAGATTTAAAAAAGACATAGAAAGAAATTGATAAATATAGTTAGAAAACTTCTAAAGCTGAGGAGAATAAAACTTAGGCAACAGCATAGAAATAGGCGGCAGAAGATAATCTTTTACTATTACAAGAAAATCAAAGAAATGTAGAAGAACAATTAGCAGCAGAATAGAGAAAGAATCCTAAATCTAAAAAGAAACAAGCAACACATCAATAGAGAATGAATAATTTGTTATCTCAACAAACTTAGGGATAGCAAGAAATAGAACAAGCAACTGCTGAGGTTAATAAATATACCCAAGCAATTGAAAATTCAGAAAAAGAAATAGAAGAATATAAACAAAAAACAAAAGAACTTAATGAACAATTTTCAGAACAAAATGCAAGACTATAGGAAACACAAGCAAAAGTAAAAAACTATAGTGAGTCTTTTTCTAAAGGTTTCCAAGCAATAGGACGTTCAGCTTCTATAGGTCTTTCAACAGCTTTCGCAACTAAAGATATTGAAGCAGGACTTGATAGTTTTAATGCAATGCTTACAGGCGAGAGTGTATAGATAGGAACTGAATTTGCTTCAATTGTTGCACAAGCAAAATCTGCGGGTTCAGGAATTGGAGAAGCTTTAAAACTTGGTTTGGGTAAATCTTTACCTGCTATCGCCCTTATGGTGGGAGCTTTTTTAGTTACACAAGTGGCTAAAAAGGTTATAGAGTTCTATAAAGAAACTTAGAAAAATCTTAGACCTATCGAAGAAAGAATTGCAGACGCTCAACAGGAATTAGACGAACTTAAAGAAGCTTAGACTAAACTCCAATCTACAGCAGACGATAGCAAAGAAGCTGTTAAGGCAGCCAAAGATTTACAAAAAGAATTTAATGAATTAAATGTTAAATAGGGAAAAACAGCAGATGAACAAGAAAGATATAATGAATTAGTAGATTAGGTAAGAGAACAATTCCCTCAAATTGTTACATATTACGATGAAACTACAAAACAATTAACAATATAGAATGATTTGTGGGATTCTATTATTAAAAAATCTGAGACTGTAGCTAAACAAGATGCTTAGACTGCATATTTAGTTGAAGCGGCGACAATTGAACAAGATAGAACTTTAGAAGATTTAAAAGCTGAAAAAACTCAATCACAAATAAAATCAATGTCAGATGTTCGTTTGGGCAGTACAATTGGCAACGGTTTTCTGGGTTTTGGTGATATTACCAGAGACGTTAATATTGCACAGTTTGTGACAGACAGAATGTCAGAGGGAGAGACAACAGAAGAAATTCTAAAAGCACTATCAAAAGCTCAATTTCGTACTTATGATGAAAACGGTTAGGTTTCCGCTTCCGATTTTGATTTTAATGAATGGGCAAGAACAGAACTTAATATTGATATAAGCAATATGGACGAAGTAGCTTATTTATTTAATTAGTTACAGCGTTCAATAGATGGTACAGCAGAATTACTTGAAGATTATAATAAAAAGAAAGAAGAAGAAGAAAAGAATCTAACTGCACAAGAAAAAGTTAATAATTAGGTTATGGAAGCTCAAAAACGTTCTTCTTTAACTTAGGAGCTTATATCTTAGACTGGAGAAGACCAATCTGTAGCTGATTTCTTAGCAAGAATAGGTTTAGACAAAGATGTAACAGGTTATGTACAAGAATTGAGTAAAGTTGCTTGGGAAGATTTAACTATAGATTAGCAAACAATTCTTGAATCTATTCTTAAATCTATGGGTAAAACTGCTTTAGATTGGAACAGTATAAAAGAAGATGCAACACAATTTAATATTGTTCAACAGAGATATAACGCTTCCGCAATTGCTTATTTCCAAGAACAATTAGTTTTAAATGATGAATATAAAAAATTAAGTGAAGTTCAAAGACAATCAATTATCAATTTTACTAAAGATACAAGTAAATATACTTATAAAGATTTAATATCGACAGATACAGGTGTTGCAGCACAGTTTTTATCGAATTTTGAGGTTGGTTCAGAAGAACATAAAGCAGCAGAAGAATTATTGCAAGAATTAAAAAATCAACAGAAAGTATAGATTGAAAACTTAGCAGGTAAAACAGGACTTAGTAAGAGAAATTACTTTGATTATTCAGCAACTCAACTTGAACAATTAAATCAAGCTGTAGATAAAATGATAGAACAAGTAGGGGATACAACAACTAAGACTTTCATGACTGAACAGAAAGAATTTCTTAGCCAATTTAGCCCCGAAGTATAGAGTGCTTTATTAGGCATTGATTGGTCTAATGTTACTCAATCTAATTTATCAACAATCAAAGATTCTGTTATAAAAACATTAGAAGAAACAATGACAAGTGCTGAAGCAGAACAAACTTGGAAAGAATATTATCAATTAGCAAGTCAAGCAGGCATAGCAGATTTAGTAATAAGAAATTAGGTTGGAGTAGAAGGATTCTTTAGTAATTTGGACGAAGAATTTAAAACTTATAATGAAAAAATTGAAGAATTAAATGCGGCGAGAGAAGAGTTTTATGAGAATGGTGTTATAGAATCTACAACCTATTTAAAATTAGTTGAAGCAGGCTTTGAAGATTTTGCTACAACTACTTCAAAAGGAATTGAGTTAATAGCTGATAAAGCAGAGAATTTTATTGTTGATTCAGCACTACAGCCGTTAAATGAATTAAGAGAGCAAATTAAATTACAAGAACAAGAAATTGATAAAGTAAATAAAATAAGACAAGAGTCAGTAAATATCAATTATAATAAACTACCTACTTTAGTTTATAATGATATAAATAAAGAAAGATTTGATTTAAGTAATAAAGGTCCTCAACGTTTAACTTATAGTCTTGAAGAAATTTATGCAATTGTTAAAAATCTTAATGATGAGAGTAGGGAAGAATTTCTAAAAAGTTCTATTTTAGACCCTCAACAAATAGATGTTATAAGCGATGCTTTAGCCAATGGTGCAGAAACATTACGAGAATACGAGGGCGGCTTAAATAATATTAAGAAAGGAATGGAAGAGCAAGATTAGGAAGTTTGGTTAAAAGGACTAATTGATATTAACGAACAATATGAAATAAGTAAAGATAAAGTTGAAGATTTAAAGGATGAGTTAGCTGAACTTGAGGAATAGCTTAAAGACGATGAAGAAGGAGTACAAGACGCTTTAGATTAGATTGATGATGCTAATGAATAGCTTGATGAAGCTAATAAACAATTAGATGAAGCTAATGCACAACTTGATGAAGCAATTCATGGTACAGATGATTTTGCAAGTAGCTTAGATGGCTTAACAAATTATACTACAAAATTAAAAGATGTTAATAATGCAATTGAGGATATTAAAAATTCTTTAGAAGATACTAACGACATTGATGAAGCCGCAAGTTTATATGGTTCGTTGGATTATAATTACGATAGACAGACTGCTAATTTATAGGCTCAAAATAGAGTAATAGATGACGCTTTAGCTAATTTACGTTCAACAATGCAATCTAATTATGGAGATTATATTTCTTTTGACCCCAGTGGTGCGGCACAGGTTGACTTTAGTTATATCCATATGGACGCTAATGATGAGTTAAAGAAAGCTTTTGAAGAAGAATATAACTTGTATGAGGAATATAGAGACAAACAAACAGAGAATAATAAGCAAATTGAACAAATAGAAAAAGAACGTTTAGAATATCGTAAGCAAGCATTAGATGATTATGTAGCTCTTTAGGATAAAGTAATTGATATACTAAAGAATTAGGCACAAGAAGAGGTTGATATTACTAAAGACAAATATGACGCTATGAGTGAAGCTGATAGTGAGTATTTGGACGCTTTAGAAGATGCTATCAACAAACAAAGAGAATTGAGAGATAAAGAAAATGAATGGAATGAATTAGCTACTAAAGAAAAGAAATTATCGCTACTCCAAAGAGATACTTCTGGTGCTAATGCTAAAGAAGTTGCTCAATTAGAACAAGAAGTCCAAGACGATAGAGAAAAATTATTAGATGAATCAATTGATAATGTAGTAGATAACTTAAAGGAACTTTATGAAAAACAAAAAGAAGCAAGAGACCTTGAAATTGAGTACATGGAAGATGTTACTGAAAATGCTCAATATTTTAATGATTGGGCAAGGTCAATAATGGCTTCATGGACTTCAACAGAAATAATGCAAGATTGGTTCTTATAGAATAATCCTGATGTTTAGGATATGTCTGTTGAGAAAACAGAACAATATATGAATGAATTGGGTGATGACTATAAAGCTTATGCTAAATATGCCGGCTTGCTTAAAAATGATATGAGTTCTGATGCTGAACAAGTTGCTAACGAAACTGATTTCTTATATAATAATGTAAGCGAGAATGTTTCTAATGTAGGAACAACAACTCAATTAGCCGCTGAAGTCGCCGCATAGGCTGCTGTTGATGCTGCTAATGAAGCTATTGATTCCGCACATAAAGCTCTTGACGCTGCTAATGAAGCTATTGAAACTGCTAATCAAGCTTATGAAGACGCTAAGACTAAAATGGAAGATACTAAGACCAAAATTCAAGAAACTAAAGACGCTTTAGACGACGCAGAGGACGAAAGTGTAGCTCTTCATCAATCAGCAATCAATGCAATGGTAGACGCTACTCGTGCAGGCTTTGAAAATGTTTCAAAATATGCAGCGAGCACTTTAATTAACTGGTCTAATTTAGACCAAAGTTCTTCTGCTGATGAAATTTATGAGTGGGCTGAACAAAACAATTTAACCGTGAATGGTAAGATTGTAGCAGGAGCTTATGATAGCCTAAAAGAAGTTGGATATTCTGGTGTAAACGAACTTGAACGTGGTGGTACTTTAACCGCAGAACGTTATCAAGTTTGGATAAATCCTGCTCATGGACCTTCTCAACTTATGGGAGTTTACAATAGCGAAGAAGAAGCTCAATATCAAGCTGACTTATTTAGTAAGAACAATACTGCGGCTTCTGCTTCTGTTAGAAAAGATGTTTAGGTTTATGCAAAAGGTGGTCTTGTAGATTACACTGGTCCTGCGTGGGTAGATGGTAAGCCTAATCGCCCCGAAGCATTCCTCAATCCCGAAGATACAGCTCGAATAGGTGAGGCGGCAAAGATTCTTTCTCAATTACCAATCTTCAATTCGCAAGGTTATACTAATAGTTCAATATCTTCAAACATTGGAGATACTAATATACAAATTCACTTAAATATTGATAAAATTTCTGACGACTATAGTGTAGATTAGATGATAGCAAGAATGAAATAGGAAATCGTTAAAGTATCTCAACCTGTTGGTAGTTCTGTAATTTTAAGAAAATAAAAATAATAAACCCCTCAAATTTATTTTTTGAGGGGTTTTGTCTATAAGAGGTGATAAGGTGGCTAAGTATAGAGATTTTTGTGGGTTTAGATTTGGCAACATTCATACAAGCGATTTACAACTTGTTGTAGTTAGTTCCAGTAATAGATATGAGAAGAATTTACTACCTGAACCACAGGATTATACAACTGATGTGCCAGGTTCTGACGGATAGTATTACTTTGGTTAGACTTATTAGAATAAAACTTTTTCAGTAAGTGTAGCTTTTGATAAAGTAAGTGAACCGATTTTTAGAAAAATTGCACAATTATTTGCCACAGATAGTTTACAAGACTTAGTTTTTGATGAATTGCCGTATAAGACTTATAAGGCAAAAATTAAATAGAAACCAGAATTTACTTTTATTTGTTTTTCAGATAAACATACTGGAGAACGTATTTATAAAGGGGAAGGAAAATTAGAATTTATTTGTTATTTTCCTTATGCTTTTGGATTTAATAAATATGTTGTGCGGGCGGCAGACTATTATCGTTGTACAATGCCAGAAGACATAATTGTTAATTCTATAGAAGTTAATCCTTATAAAAGAAAAGAAAAGCCCAAAATATTACCGAGGATTACAAAAGACCACTATAATACTTATTACAATATGGGAACGCCGTGGAAAGGCGGCTATCCTACAATTGAACAGGTACAAGCAGGAGAATTATATTTTAATTTGCCTGATTCTAAAGAAAAGAAATTACTAATTGATGTAAGAGGATATTGGTAGAATGTACCTGAATGGGAGAGTACCGCTAAATTATTAACTACTCCAACTCTTGATTATGATAGAGAGTTAATTTTTTTACCTTAGTATAATAAAATTAACTATATGAATATGGAAACAGGACTTAATAATGATTAGGGTTTAATAGGTAGTAGAATTTTGGTTTATAATCCCGGTGATATACCTGTTGATTTTGAGATTAAGATAGGTAATTTAAAGAAAAGGTTTCGTGCAGAAGATGGGGATTATAGATTTAGAATTAGTAGATATAATGTGTAGAGACTGCCTATTCCTTGTGCAGTAGATTGGGTTAATTTGAAACCTACCAACCCTAAGGAAGAAGAGGATTATAAATATGGTAATAGATACTTTAAAATTCTTGAAAAGGAAGAAGACGAATTAACATATCGTTTATTAGAAAATGCTCACCCAAAACATTGTTACTATGTTGAACCTATTCCAAGAGAACGATTAGCACACTATATAAAAATGTTTTATTGGCAATCGTATAAATTAGGATTTTTTGATAATACTATATTTGGCGGTGCTTATAATGAGTATATGAGAGGGATTGATATTGCCAATAGATATGAAGAATTGTATAAATTATGTATTACTGAATTAGAAAAATATCAACTATATTGGGAAACTTTGAGAATTGCTATTTTTATAGAATATAAAAAAGTCTTTAGTTTAAACGAGACTGAATTGGAGCAATTTTACAGTAACTATGTTAATTATCCACCTGAGTATTTTAAAGAAGATAGTAATTTTAATAGAAAATATGATTAGTTTGATTTTAATTTAAGTAAACTACCTATTTATATAACTGATGATTATTTTGAAATTACTACAAAATATTTATGGGATAAAGATGAAGTTAAAGAAGACTATCTTGAAGCCAGTGATTGGGGCGGCGAACAAAAAGATACAAGTGGTTCTTCTGAGAAATATAGAGAATAGAGAATACCACCTAATCTTTTCTTAGATACTGAAAAAAGAATGTTGTATAATATTGATGCCCCAAGTTGGAATAGGGCTAAGTTTAATGAGATAAGAGAGAAGTATGGTAAAGAGAAACTATGGGACGAGTACGATGATTTTGATAATTTCTATAACTATAAGCCTTTAAAAACAATACGCAATGAAAGTATTGTATAGGGTAAGTGGTTTAAATTACCTCCGGGTTGGTCTTTAATTGATATAAGTCCTGTTATTGATGAAACTCGTTGGGGCGGAAAATTGTGGAAAGATGGTAGACCTTTTGATTGGGGCGAAACATCAGAGGATGATAGAAAAGAATTTAATAAAATCTACGCTGCCGCTGCAAAAGATTATTTAAATAGTTATTGTCCAGATACTATAATAAAAACTTTTGGTAAAACAGACCATACTAATTTTGATAATTATACTTTACCTGAGCTTGAAGAATGTATGCAATTCAGACGTTGGTATGGAGAAGAAACTACTAACGACTTATATACCAATAATTTTATTATTACAAATAACTATGTAAAACCTGATAAAAATTGTTTTCTCAACACTCTCCATCATAAAATGAATGAAGATGCTGAATATGGTTTCTTAAAGAGATTAAGTTCTTTTTGGATTGCTATGAATAAAGATGAAGATACTAATAAGCTTAAAAAAGGTAAGGAACTAAGTTCTTGGTGGTGGTATGCTTGTAACTATATCTGGGCAAACTTTCCACCTCTCTATTGGGGTTATATGGATTTACTTAACGAACTATAGATTAAATATGTACCATTATTTTATTAAGAGGTGATAAAAGGTTGAGTATTCGTAAGCAAGAATATGAATTGAGTGTTTGGCACGAAACACTTGGGGAAAACGGTTAGAAAATCGAAATAAAGGAGAATATAATAGGTGCAAATGACATGACGGCTTTAGGTAAAGCCACAAATGTTAAATTTAGTAAGAAACTTAATGGTACACATGAACTTACTTTTGAAATGCCTGATAAGTATTTTGATAGTAAGCTTGGCAAATTTGTTCGTAATGAGTTTGTAGATAATTTGTTTAATGAGAGGAAAATAAAACTTAAATTTCAAGGAGAATGGTATGAGTTTTATATTAAAGAAGTAAGTGAGAGTAAGAATTTTAAATCGTATATTAAAGAGTATACTTGTTTTGATGCTTTTATTGATGAATTAGCAAGAAATGGATATGATATAGTTTTTGATACTGAACTTTATAATAATGTTGAGGAGATAGGAACTTTTTCAGAAATTATATTAGAGGATAGTATTTGGGAATATGAACCACGATATAATTGGGGTGATTTTACAGAGTTCTTAGAGGAAAAATTATTTAGGATTCCTATAGAAATTTTTGGTGGCACAGTAAAAGGACATAAGCTTAATTACTCAACCAATTCTACAGAAGAAATTAAAAATGTTTTTACTAAGAAAAAAAGACCTGTTGAAATAGGTGATGATTTAGCAAGAGAACTTAATTGCTATTGGGACGGCTATAGTAATAACAAAGACGAAAATGGTAATTATAAGAAAGAATTGCCTTTAATTTCTAATGAAATTAGTGATGTTGTAACTGACGGTTTTATTTATGTTCCCTATTCTTGTTTAGATTTTTGCTATAAAACAACAACAGACGAAAATGATATTACTTTAACTGCTACGGAAGAGGTTCAATCTTATATCGTTGATGATAAAGAACTATCTTATGCTCTTGCTCCAAAAACTGTTGACCCGAATAGTTTAATTTAGTTCATTGCTTTGCCACCAAACTGTGAAATTGAAATAGATGAATCAGGGCTTATTGTCAATAAAGATTATACTTATGTAATGACTGTTGAGGAATGGAACAATGCGATTAAAGAGCAGTCCCAATTCTTCTATTAGTTTCTTCCTTTAGGAACAAAACCTTACAAAAAATTTATTGAAAAGGTTAATGGTAAAATAGATTTAACTGAATCAGAATAGAAAATAACAGGAAACTGGACAGTTTATTACAATGGTTATTTAAATAAATTAGGCGATATTGAAGTATTAAATGGTAAAAAGATTTCAATTACTGATAGGACCGCAATCAATATAACACCTGAGATAGATTAGTATGTTGTTGTCTATAATAACCATTGTGATGAGTATGATGATTATTATTCAAATCCTGATGGACAATGGATTGATGATGGTGATGAAGAGTTTAATAAGTCTTATAGAGTTTGTTCTAAGACTGATACTCGTTAGATAATTCCTTAGTTATCACGCAATTTAGTTTAGAATGGTGTTAATATTAAAAATGCAGATGGTTGGGAAATTGCTAAGCTTACCGAAGAAATTTCCGAATCGTCTGCTTCACTTACTTTTAAAAAGAGTAATGTAGAAGTAGAATCAATTGATACTATATCTCCGTCTGGTATTACTTTTGTGCCGGCACAATTAAAAAAAGATTATAGCGATGAAGAAATAGAGGAATTTAATACTATAGTAAACTTTGGCTTAGTTGCACAAGAAGCAAAGATAGAAGTTGATAAATATTATTGCTTTGGACTAAAAGCCAAATTTCTAAATAATGCCGATGAAATTAAAATTATAATTGGTGAAGGTGGTTTAATTTCAGATGGTGATTATACAATTAGCGAAGATAGAATTGAATTTACTATTACTGGTGCAGATGAAATAAATGATTTTTGTTTAATAAGATTCAAAAATACAATTGAAAATCCCTATATTGCAATAAGTTCCAAAATAGAGCTTGAAATAAATGAAATGTGGTTTTTTGAAGCTTATACTAAAGGAATTGATTAGTTTGATGATGAAGCGTTCTACAAATATAGTGGCAGAGAATTATTCTCTGTTTCATGGGTTAATTTTACTGATAAAGACAATTTCTTTATTAGTGATTTTATTTCTAACGAACAAATGAGACACTATATAATTTTTGAAGATAACGTAATGCCAGGCGATACATATGAATATCGTAAATATTTCATTCAATAGGTTTAGGCTAAAACAATTAGTAATGGTGAAACAATAGTATAGATTGCAGATACCTTTAATAGTAAAGAATTATTAAGTGAGAATGGACTGGAATATAAGTTTAGAAATACTAATCTAAGCAAACATCAATTACCTTATAGTGCTAAAGATTTTACAGAAAATGATTTAACTATTTCTACCAAATATATTGACTTAAACAAGTGTAAGTATTTTACACAAGGAGCGGCGGCTCATGATTGTGATTGTTGTTTTGGCTGTGAAAATGGTAAAGCTGATAAAATTTGTGTTTATTAGAAATATGGCTATTGTCCTTATCTATTCCAAACAGAAAAACATTGTCGTAAAATTAGGACTTTAAATGGAGAAAAGTCTAATAGGTTTAATTTAACTTAGGAACTTAGTAAAGTATTTGAAGTCTATCCTATTTACTATACTCACCATACAGAGCAGGGAAAAATTGCAAAGATTGAAACAGAATATAATGGTGAAAAAATTGAGAAAATGGATAAAAAGTTATTCTATATAACCGAAAAAGGTTAGGAGAATAAACTTGGCTTTAGATATGAGTTGAATTTAGCTGATATATCAAGGACTATTAAAAGCGATGAGATTGTTACAAAGTTATATGTTGAAGATGTTGATAGTGAATTATCTAAAACAGGACTATGTTCTATAAAAACAGCGGAAGATAATCCGTCTAAAGATAGTGCTATTTATAATTTTTCTTATTATACTACAAAAGGCATATTAGATAAAGCAATGGTTGACAATGACCTATATGGTGTTAATTAGAATGATTTAGGTTACTTAAAGCAATTAGGTTATTATAATAGTTAGTATGATAAAATTTCTAATTAGATAATCAATTTATCTTCTGAATCTTTTACTGAATTAGAAGCAAATATTCAAGTTAATTTGGAAGGTATTGAGACTGCTTAGAAATAGTTAAATAAAATTAAAAAGCAAATGGAGAAATATAAGGTTGATACTGATGATGAGAGGAAATTAACTACTTATAATAACTATAAAACAAAGTATAATGAGTAGTTAGCAATATTAAATGGATTGATTAGGGAAACTCTTTGTGATGAAGATAATAACTATATTGATTTTGAAAGCTATGAAACAGTTGGCGGCGGCACAGAAGATTATAGTAATTACTTTAATGATATTACTATTGATGATTTTTAGAAGTCTGATTTAGTAAAACAACATTTGTACTCTTTAGGAATGTTAGGATAGTATAATGCTGAATTTAATTAGCTTGAATTTTGGAGAAAACAACAAGCAAGCTATCTTAAAGAAATTAACCAATTATCGTTAAAATTCTTTAAAAAATATGAACCCTATATTAAAGAAGGTACTTGGTCTGATAGTAACTATTTAACTGATAATGCCTATTATTTTGGAGCTTGTGAAGTTTCTGCTGAGGGAGCTATACCTAAAGTTGAGTATAATATTTCTGTCGTTGACCTTTATACTTTACCTGAATATGAAGATTATAAATTTGATGTTGCTGATACAACCTATGTTGAAGATATAGGTATGTTTGGTATTAACAAAATAACAGGACTACCTAATAGATTAAAGGTTATAATCTCTCAAATTGACTATGACTTTGACGAATGTACTAATAATTCAATTTAGGTTTAGAATTTTACTACACAATTTGAAGACTTATTTGAGCAAGTTACAGCAAGCGTTCAGTCACTATCGTTTAATGAGAATATTTATAAAAGAGCTTCTAACTTTACATCAAATTAGAATATTACTGAGAATAGTCTATAGGGAACACTTGACAATAACAATGTTACATTGCTAAAGACTAAAGAAAGTAATATTGAAATTGATAAGCAAGGACAACAAGGTAGTGATATTAACAACCATAGTAATAAATATAAATTGAATGGACAAGGAATGTTCTTTTCTAATAACGGTGGATAGAGTTGGGATATTGGTGTAGGTCCAGGTGGTATCAATGCTGATTATATTAAGGTAGGAACACTCGATGCGGGAAAGATAAGGATTGTTGATAGTGATTACTTATACTTCTTATGGGATAAAGATGGAATTGTTGCATTTCGTGACCCAACAAGTTTAGAAGCAGGAGATACAAGTTTTTCTGACTTTGCGGTTTTTAATAGGTATGGGTTATCGTTAGTTGAAGATGGTAAGATTAAATTGAGAGCAGGATATTCGTTTTCTGGTACAAATGGAGACTATGGTACAGAAGATAGTACTGGTAAAGATGTTGGTTTCTATTTGTATGATAATAGAGGTAATGCTATTTTCTCTACAAGAGCAAATAATAATTAGGGTAATGGTTAGGAAGATAATAAGAGAAATGATAGTGCAAAAATTGAATTAAATGGAGAATTATTAGCTACTAACTATTTAAACAGTGTTGAGACTGTTTATTATACTTATAATAGTCTATAGTATGTAATAATAAAACAATGGATTCCTGTTATGAAAGAATTAGATGACGATTGGGATAATTATACCAAAAATAACAATGAAGATGGTGAAAATAGTACCAAATTAACTGAGTATTGTAAATCTATTTTAAACAATGGAAGTACAGAGGAAGAATCAATTGAGTTTAAAAAAGGAGAAGAAACTGTAATGTTATCATTTTATAAACGAGAGGATTATGCTTGTCTTTATCAAGACAAATATTATAAAACTAAAGCATTAACTGTTTCAGGAAGTGGATTTGCAGCAACGACAGTTGTTACAATCAATAATGGTAGTTTATTAACTTCTAATTCTAAATCACCATGTAATATTAAAATAAAAGACGAAGAATTTAGCAGTCGTATTACATCTATTGATAAAGAAAAAAATAATTCAACTATTTCTTATTATGAAGATAGTAATGAAAGTGAATTAAAAGAAATTGAAGCAAACACATACTATGAATTTGATGACGGTATAATTTATCTTTATGAAGATAAAGAATCCAACATTTCAACAAGTAATAGCGGAGAAGATTCAATTGCAGTATTTGTACATAATGCCGCCACCAACGACCCACTTAATGCTCGATATGACGGTAGCGGATATTTATATCATAAAAGAGTATTTAGCTGTTTAAAAAGAAATGGTGCAGATACTTATAACTTATTCTCAATTCTTTCTAATGGTGAGTTGTATATAGGCGGTAGAATGATACCACTTCATGATTTTAATAATGACACTCCATTAAATTAGTTAAGTGACTTTCTAAGATTTGATTATGATTACTCAATAGAAAATACTGTTCGTATAGATTCATAGGGTAGATTATTTATAGGTAGTACAGATATTTTATCTTACTTTCAAAATGAGATAAATAAGATTGGTGCGGCGATAGCAGAAATTGGCTTAATAGACCATAGACATAGCTTCAGTACAAGTGTTTATGATGATATATAGGTTGTTTGTCTTAAAAATGGCAGTAGTAATATGGTAACGGGGAGTATGGAAGCTCATTCTCTCTCTGAACTGTTGGGTAAAATAGATTTTTCTGTCAATGGTCCAATTGATGTATAGGGGTGATAGCTAAATGGAAATTAAAAGAAAACAAATAATCCCAATCCTAAACAACATTTCTTTATTAGAAAAGAACGAAAATTTCTCAATAACAACGAAATATAAAGTCTTAAAAATAAAAGAAATTCTCTCAAAAGAATCTCAATATAATAATATAATGTTCCAAGACTTTATTTCTAAATATGGAAAAATTTCTGAAAATGGCGATATTTCTATCAGAAAAGACAAGATAACGGTCGCTCAATAGGAGCTTAATGATTTTAATGAACAAACCGTGTCAATTCCCGATATTTCCTTTACTCTTGACGAGCTTAACAACGGTAATATCTCTTGGTCTATACTGGAATCCTTTATTCCTTTTATTAAAGACTAACACATTTTATTATAAAGTTTCTATACTAATTTTACTTATTAAATGCTTAAATGGCAGGAGGTGATAATATGAACTATGGTTACGGCACACAAAATTCGTAGAGCCAAACCTATACGCCACAAGGTTCTACCTACAATCAGCAAGTTGTACCTAATCAAATGTCACCTACTCAAAATATACAGCCTTTGTTTCCTCAACCGCAAGGTAATGTTTACAATATAAACTCAACCTTAGAGGTAGCAAATGTGCCTGTAGGAGCAGGAGTATCAGTTGCATTGTGTATGCCCGAAAACGTAATGTTTATTAAAACAATGCAAAATGGTAATCCTCTTTTTTATCCTTATCGAATTTTACCTTTTAGTAATGAGGTAGAGACTAATAACAATAATAATAACAACAATAGTAACAATACTAATGTTGCTACTATTACACCCGAAGTAATTACAGAATTATCTAATCAAATAAAATCTTGTATGGAAAAGATTTCTGCTCTTGAAGAAGAAATTAAATCTAAGAAAAAGGGAAGTGAATTTGCTGTATGAACCAGAATATAATGCAAATGGCTCAATTGCTTAAAGGAAAAAACCCTCAACAATTAGTAATGCAACTATTACAGAGTCAACAAATAAACGACCCTGTAATATCTCAACTTGTCCAGTATGCCCAAACTGGTGATACTAATAGTTTAGTTAATCTTGCTTCAACTGTAATGAAGAATAATGGCTTGGATTTTAATAACGAATTTCAATCCTTTATGCAACTATTACAGTAAAAGCAATTAAATAAATTTTTATAATTTTGGAGGTTATAGTATGGGAGAAAATGGTTTAACTGTTGCAGACGCTCTTGCTCTTCGTAATGGTGGCAACAACGGTAACGGTAACAATGACGCCTTCGGAGGAAACGGTGCTTGGTAAAGATACTTGCCACTTTATAAGGTAACTTATATTGAAAAATTGCGGAATTAAGCGGGGAGGCTGGAATGCTAATCCGAACCGAAGGCTTAACAAAGTTAAGCCAGGGGCAGAGCATAGGTAGTGAAAAGATATAATCTACCCACGAGTCCGCAACAGCCTTTTAAGGTTGAAAAGATATGCCGAACTATTACGAATTAGTAAGTAATAGAAATATAGGATAAAAAGCCTATATGATAACATAATTGGGGTAATAATACTCATTCTTTTCCTCGGACTTGGAAGAAACAACTGGGGCAACAATGGTAACGGTGGAAATGGAAATAGTGGCGGCACCAATACTGTTGTAATTCCTACTAACGCCTTTGGTGGCGGCTTTGGTGGAAGCGGATATGGTCCTTGTTGTGCTCCTGCGACAGCACAAGGTATGACAGACGCTTTTAACTTCAACCAACTTGATAACGGTATAAGAGGTCTTGAAAGAGGAATGTGTGATGGTTTCTACACAACTAACCTCGGTATAACAAACCTCGGAACTCAAATGCAGCAGGGATTCTGCTCGACAGATAGAGCTAATCTGCAAGGATTTAATCAGCTCCAATCCTCACTTTGTCAAGGATTTAATGGTGTAAATTCTGCGATTGCTCAAACTAATTACAATATGAAAGATTGCTGCTGTGAAACAGACAAGGCAATAATGCAGTCTAATTTCAACAACCAGTCTGGATTTAATTCTGTAGTAAATCAACTCCAGTCTTGTTGCTGCAATATTGAGAATGGACAACAAGGTATTCGTGCCGCACTCGATAGAGCGGTTTGTGATATAACTGTAAATCAGGATAGACAGACTGATAGAATTATCAACCACCTCGTACAATCTGAGATGGACGCTCTCAGAACCGAGCTTCAGTCCGCACAATTCCAGCTTTCTCAGAACTCTCAGACAAGCAATATTATTAACCAATTACTACCCACTCCCAGACCTGCGTATGTAGTAGGTTCGCCTTTCCAGTCTTATGCTGTGAATGCACTTAACTCGTGCGGCTGCAATACAGGTTGTTGCAATACCAATAGTTGTTGTGGTAACGGATTCGGCTATTGATAAAGAGGGGTGAGTATAATGGCTTGTTCTAATATACAGCCCATTTGTAATAATATTGTAATATCTCAATCAGTTACGTTTGCTGCCGGGGAAGCTCCGACAACTACTCCGGGTACGTTAGCAATCAACCTGCCTGCCGGCACATATGCTAATGGACACAAGTATTGTATTGTAATAGGACAGCCTATTCCTTTTGAAACAACTATTACAGCTAATGTAGTATTTACAATTGGAGATGACGAAACGACCTATCCGTTAATAAATTGTAACGGAACAAACGTCCAAGCTTCTGCAATTTCAACTCGTACTCGTTATGCAACAAGGGTTGCTACAAATATTGCTTCTGGAGTATTCCAATTATTAGGCAATATTAACTGCTGTAATTGTAAACGTAACAACTCTAATGCCGCAGCTTCATTACCTATTCCTGCGGCAGCAGAATAAGATATTAAAATAATTATAATGGGAGGTTAGTAATAATGGAAGCATTATTAAAGAATGTTAAGAAAGAATTGACTAATATTGCTGATAAAGGTATCTCCTCCTCAAACTTAGACGCAACAAAAAAGTTAGTCGATATTTATGTAGGACTTAAAGAAGCTTGTTGTGAAGATGGAGGTGAGCGAGATATGTACAATGCTCGAAGCAGAGGTAGAGATGGACGTTATCGTGATTCCTACGATGATTGGGACTACGATGATTACGGTGCAAGAGGTGGCCGTGGAGGTAACAGAGGAGGTAGAGGAAGTTACAATGGCAACTATGGTCACTATCCCCTTGACGACCGTATAGAAAGATACTTTACTCGTATGAGAGAGGGAATGGAAAACTATGACGAAGGAAGAAGTCGTTATAGGGACGGCGGCTCACAAGAAAGAATGGTTGAGGGTATGGAAATGACAATGGCAGCTATTACAACCTTTATTGAATCTCTTGTTGATTTCGCTGAGACTTCCGAAGAGAAAGAAATTGTTAGGAAGTATGTTAATAAGATTAAAAAGATTTGAGTTATTATGAGATTTAAATATTACAATGCAAATCCTTTGAATAGAATGGTTAATGACTGTAGCGTGAGAGCAATCTCACTTGCCACAGGCACTACTTGGTATTAGACTTTTGAAAAATTGTCTCACTTTGCTAAAGAAAAAGGTATTACTTTTTCAGAAGTAGAATTTATCAATGATTATTTAGCAGAGCGTTATACCCGATATAAACCTAAAGAGAATAGTAAAGTAAAAACGCTTGGGGATTTCTTAGACTTAGAATTACCGGGTCGTTGGTTAATTACAATGGCAGGACATATTACTTGTGTTATTGATGGGGTATGTTATGATACCTTTGACCCGTCAGATAGATATATTTGGAACGCTTATTATGTTTCAGATTAAAGAAAAAGGAGTAGCTTAAATGCTACTCCTTTTTATTATATTAAAACATTATAATTTCTTGTGATGTGTTGTTATTTGCCGCCCACCGACCAATTAAAACGGCTTCTGCACTGTCTATATCAATTGATATATCGTAGAATTGCTTAACTTTCATCTAAGCACTTTTCTTTTTCTCGTTTCTATGAACACCTTTTATTTGGGAATAGGTTCGCCAAGTTGCAGGCGGCACAACCTAATATAAAAGTCCTTTTTCATAGAAATAGTTTTCTAATACACCTTGTAAATGGGCTAATTTCTTATAGGTAAGAACAGCATCTCCTTCCAAACCACTTTGGCTTTTAAATTTTTGTAGTTGAATATCCTCTATAACAACTGAATCAGGTTTCCAATTTTCAATCATTGAAGCTACCCAACTTTTTGTTTTTGCTATTCTATCAACACTATTATAACCATTAGTTGTTTGACTACCAAATTTTACTAATTCTTTATTATCAAATATAGCCCAACCTGTTGTAATACTTGCTTGGTCAAGAGCTAAAATTCTATAACCTTTTTTCTTTACAACAATTCCATTGTTATTATGATATTGATTTTGTTTACAGATAGGGCAATCGTAATTTCCTTTTCTTATTTTTGAATAAGGTAGAAAACAACGATGACCCTCTGGACATTCTATTTCTAAGTTTGTTTTTAAATTAGTATAGGTATCTGAGATTAAATTCCAATTTTTCTCTTTAAGTCTATTCTAAATTTCTTCTATTGTTATCTTATTACTCATTTAATCTCACCTATTAGCCTGTACTACCAAAACCTTTATCATTTCTATCTGTAGAATCAAGAATTGAAACTTCCTCCCACTCTATCATAGGAACAGGATTTATTATAGCTTGTGCAATTCTATCACCCTCGTTAATTGTATAAGGTTTATCGCCTGTATTAGTCATTATTATTTTAACTTCTCCTCTATACTGAGCGTCTATTGTCGCAGGAGAATTGGCAATTCTCAATGGAGTATTTAAGCTAAGTCCTGAACGAGGTCTTATTGAAATTTCGTAACCTTTAGGAATTGCAAATTTAAGTCCTGTAGGGACTAGTGTTGTTGAATTAGGCTCGATTGTAACTGTTTCAGCGGCGGCAATATCTGCTCCTGCATCTGTTGGGTGAGCGTAAGTAGGAAGCTTAATTGAATCTTTAAGACGCTGAACTTTAACTTTTACCATATTACGAGGATTTTCCATTATCTTAGAGAGTGAAGAAAAAGATTTATTTATTACAAGTGAGAGAACATCTTTTTTCTCTTTAGACAGTTCCTCATCTTCATTTATTGAGGTAGTAAAATCTTTTATCGCATCTTCCATTGCCGCAAGTTCTCCGTCAATATTGCCCGAAGGATAATTTTTCATTAAGTTTATAACCTGTTCTCTATACTCTTTGGTATCAAAGGCTTCCTCCATATTTTCTTTAAAAACATCATAAACCTTTTTAAACTCGTCATCAGGCATTGTCATCATTTTAATAAACTCATTAGTCTCAGTACCGTTATTCATAATACTGTTTACTCTTTCTATATTTTTATTCATTTCATTATTCCTCCCTTATTCAATTTCTTCTATTATTTCATCAATTACGCCATAACGTTTAGCTTCCTCGGCAGTAAAGAACCAATCGTCCTTAATTTTCTCATTATACTCTTCCTCTGTTATTGAGGTATTAGCAAGAACAATTTTCTTTAGTCTATTAAGATTAGTTTTATAGAAATCAACTCTCTGGATAAACTTACGAGAATCGCCGCTATCCATTGAACAACCTTCATGGAATAGATATGAACTGTAAGGCATACCAAATTTCTTACTACCGCAAATTCCTATAAAGAATCCACCGCTATAACCTATTCCTACTGTATAGGTATAAATTGGAGTTTTTGAAGTCTGCATTGTTGATATTATACTCAATACAGAATCGAGGTCGCCACCTGGAGTATTGATATAGAATTTGATTGGTTTTCTCGCTTCCTTAGCAAGATTATTCTTTTTATCTACTGTATTCCAAAATCTTATTAGAGTAAAAATACTATTTGCTGTATCTTGTGTTATTTCATCAGTTATATAGACTGTACGTTCTGAAAAATCAAAATTATTTATAATCTCGTCAATATCTGTTGACTGATGTAAGCCGATACAATCTTTTTCTTCTTCCAGAACTTCATCGTAGATTTCTTCAAATACTTCAAGAAATTCCTCTTTAGTCTTTATACTACCATCAGGATTTTTTATATCAAATATATCCATTTCACCCATTTATCTTTTCCTCCAATTCTTTCTTTTCTTTTTCAAGTTCTGTAAGTTCTTCTATAATCTTAGATACTTGTGGCTGTAGGGTAAAAATATCAGCCCTAAAGTTTTCCAATTCTTTAATTTTTTCATCAATACTAAAACAGATATTTGTATACTTTTCTTTTAAATCCATAGTATCAAACCTCCTTTTTGTTTTTACTATAATAATATTATAGTATATTTTTGAGAAAAAGTCAACAATTCTTTTATAAATTTTTGTAAAGTTTTAAATTTTCTTTTGTTACTTTTTCAGGATTAGTTTTAAGTAAAAGCCTAATTTCTGTAGGGGCTTTATTAACCTCTCTTAATATTATCTTATCGTTAGAATAATAATCAATAAATGATTTTTTATCCTTATCTTTATGAAACCAATTTTTAATTGATTCTGGGATTGTTCTATCAAATAAACGATAATGTTCAATAATATTATTTTTCTTATACCATAAATAAATTTTCAGCATTCTTTCTATAAAATTAACTTCATTTTCATTATCTCTTCTTTCAGTAAAGATTAAATTATTCTTATAATTTTTATAGAAAAAATCTTCATTATAATTGAAGTTAATTTTAATAGGCTCTTTAAATAGATAATTGTACTTAATAATCTCTTCTACAACTTCTTCACTATTTCCTATCAAACCATGAAGAAAATGAAATTGATGATTAGAATGTTCCTTTACATAGTTCGCCGCCCCCTCAATGTTTAAGAAGTCGTGGTCTGCTACATATATATGTTTTTTCTACTTACTATAATCTGAAAAATCTTTAGTCTCAAATCTAATATAAGATGATTTTTTTAATTGAGAATAAAAATCTTGATTTTTAATTTTATAAGCATAAGGGTCATACGGAACGTAAGAGGGCGGCACTACAGCTATCTCAGGACTAAGGGGATAGGCTTTTTGATAAAAGCCATATCCATAATAATCCTTTTTATCTCCACTTATTATTAAATCTTTTGGTATTTTTGTCTTACTATCTTTAAAATAAATAATCTTATTAAATCTCCCCTCATTTTCTTTAGGTTTCATCATTATAACCTTATGATTATTCTTGTTAAGGTAATTAAAAACTTTCATTAGTTCAAGATTAGGATAGAACTTTGAACTATGGAACAAATCAATATCATAAAGTCCTACAATCATTATATCAATCCTCCTCGTCAATTCTTTCAATACTCGATTTCAAAATAAAACCATTATCATCTAATTCATCAATTCTCTCAAACAACGGATATTCTGTTGACTTATATTTCTTAGGTACAAAATCATCTCCTCGTCTAATTCCAGTTATTATCAATTTTGTTCCTTTAGTAAACCAAGATTTCTCCAATATATGCTTAACCCCTTCATTATCTCTTTGAGAAATTTGCTTATCCCATGAAGCGTATTGATTCTTCCAAATTTTTACTACTACAACTCCTGATGTTGTTAGCAATGTAACTGTGCTTTTATTTTTATCTTTATCTATTACCGTACCTGCTATTCTTGTTATCTTAAACATTGTTATTTCCTTATTATCTTTAGTTCTAAAAGTTCTATCAATAATAGGTTCTGTTGGCAGATTGTTCCAATCACTAATTCCATAAACTTCGTTCTGGAGTTTTGCAAGTTCATGGTCATGATAATAGAAGCTTAAACTATCCATTTCCCATTTTGAGATATTGCCATCTGCATATTTATTATATGTTTCCTCAATTAAACTTTTATTTAAACTATCTAATATTTGTTCTTGGTTATCTCTCATCCAAACTCTTATTTTCTCTATTCCTTTTTTATAAGTATTATCCCAAGTTGATTGCTTAATTAGTGCAGTTTGTTCATTATTTTTTATTTCTACAGATTCTAATACCGAATCGTCATAATATTTTGTGAAGAATTTTAATGCTATTGAATCAAGACGATAGTAAGAATTTTCTTTAAAATTCTTTAAATATTTGTTGAAGTTAAACAAACGTCTTTCAAAGTCTAATTCATTTGGGATTAAATTTTTTGATATTAACGTTGCCATATTTTGAAGTGTTATTCTTTTTTTCTTATCTGCTATTAAATCCATATATTTGTCCATTACAAGTTGTCTATTGTTTGAGTAGAGAGAATCAAATGTTCCTGCTTTAATTAAAGCTACCATTTGAAGTTTATTAACCTTTACTTTTGAAAGGAAATCTTCTATTGAAGTATAAGGTCTATTTATTATTATATCTTTAATAAGTTGATTACCAATTCTGGTTAAACCTCTTAAACCATATATTATTCTATTTTCTTCAATTTCTGGAGTAAACGTTATTCCAGATTTATTTATATCAGGCAAACTAAAATTCAATCCTCTCGTTTTCATCTTTCCTATCGCCGCACCAATTTTACCATAATCGGTTGAGGAGTTTTTTATTTTATCTTCATCATTATTATCATTATCATTATTTAAATCAATTTCTTCTGTCAAATTCATTGAGCCTGAATCTACAATTAGATTTGCCGTGTTCCAAAAGATGATTGGATATTTATAAGCAAGATTCATCTCTTGCAAAGCCACGAGTGAATAGGCGAGAGTGTGAGCTGCATTAAAACCATAGCCTCGATTCGTGGAGATTAAAACGTGCCACACATATTTACAAAGCTTCTCATCACAGCCCTTTTCTCGTGTTATCTCGAAAAATTCTTTCGTCAGTTCATCATATTCTCCTGCATTTTTTTTCGGATCTGTTATCGTAAAGGCTTTTTATCCTTTACTTCTGGAGATTTCTCTCATATCTTATATTAAGAATACGTCTGTCAATTCAGACCAGCCCGGCGTACATTTTCTCCCACATCTTACTTTGTTTGGGAGCAGGACACTCTTGGAGGGATTATATTTATTCACCCTCTACGCTCTACAATACTATTTAACCTTTCGCAATTTAAATAGTTATCTCGTCATTATCATATAGGAATTGATACAATCTATCGTGTTTTCTTTTATAATAAAAAGTTTTATCTAATTTATCTTTATATAAATAATTATAAAATTTTTCTTTGTCTGCTCTACTTCCCCATGAAACAAAATAAGTTGAACCATGATATATCTTTAACTTTGACACTCCAACTTTTTCACATAATATTGATTGTACATCTGTTATGAAATTTAAACTACCTGAATATATAGAAATTTTTCCATCTTTGTGAATACAACCATCTCCGTCTATTAAACCTCTAAAATAATAACACAACAATTCATCAGGAATATATTCAATTGGAACTTTTTCTAATATCAAACTTTTATTTGATATTACGCCATATTTTGCCAAATCTTCACATAACTTTTTACTTGAAAAGCTTATTTTTTTATTATGTTTATTTTTGTAGTGACAATCAGTTATTGTAGCTGATGGATTTATTTCAAATTTTGCAAAATCTATTAAATCACTATCTTTTTCATGAATTTCAATAGAACAACTACTATTATATTTTCCCGTGATAGCTCCGTCAGCCGTAATAAAACCTAATAAATAAGCTTTATGAGGAGTGTCAATTTTTTTAAAGTAATTTTCATTACAAGAACTTTTAACACCAGTTTTTCTTTTTATATTAACTCCGTCTAAAATTCGATATATAGTATGTACATCTACTTCATATTTTATAGCTAATTCTTCGCAATAAAAATTTCCTGTTGAAAAATCTTTTATTACATCTTGTTCAATAGAGCAAGTATGAAAAGCCCGTCCATTTCTCGAAATACCCATTTTTTTAATATTTCTACTTATTGTAGATTCGTGATATTGAGGAAAATCCTGTGCAATAGAACGTGCTGTTTCACCTTTTAAATATCTCTCTTTCCAAATTTGTTTTTCTTCCTCAGTTGCCATTTTTCTCATGCTACATACCTCCTGACTTTAATTGTCATTTAATATGTACCAATTCCTACTTAGACTTCAACGATTTTGCCCTGTGATAATTTTAAGACTTTCATCTTAAAACGCCAATTAAAACTTAGCTATTGATTTTCTTAATCTGTCAGCCCATAATAGACTAAAGCCTCCTAATTCTTTTTGCTGAACCAACATCATAAATTGTTCTTGTTGAATACACATACCATAAGAAATTCCAACAATACCCTCCAACATCTTCCAATATTTTTTATCAACTCCCCACTCTTCTAATTCTTTATACCACAAACTTATATCTTTTTTAAATCTTGCAAATTTTTGAATCGGTTGTTCTGCTCCTTTTTCGGGTGGCATAAGTCTTATAACAGAATTAAGTGCCGCCAAATCATCAATTGAAGTTGGCTTAACTACTTCAATTCCCTGTACTCCACTTTGCTTTTCCATTTGAAACAAGCTTTCAATTTTATGTTGATGAATCATTTCCCACATTTTTGGGTCTTTTCTTTCTATCTTATAAATCCCTATCGCTTCTTCATAATTTTCTCTCAAACTCTTATTTTTATCCAGATAATTATATTCTACTAACAAATCTAAAGTTGCTCTAATTCTATCCAAAGCTTCTATAGAGAGCAAATCAATTTTCAACAATGAACACGATTCAAGCTTATGGAGGTCATATTGCGTGATTATATCACCATTTGTAGTTTGCATTAAAGCAGTAGTCTTAGTTATCGGTTCATCATAGAAGATTACTCCACCTGCATGGCTTCCTACGCCGCAACACAAACCCTCTATATGTTGAGCTACTTGCCACAATTTTTGATATTTTGTGTCCATAAGTTCTTTAAATTTTAAATCAGGCGGCATATCGTTTTCTATATCACCATAATATGTTTGGGCTAAAGTTCTTTGTTGTCCTCTATCTGCTTTAATAAAAGAAGCTAAATATGACGCTTCGTCTGGGTCTATGCCCAATCCTCGTGAAGCGGTGAGGATTGCTGATTTGGATTTTTCAGTTCTAATTGTTAAAACCTTAGAAACTCTATCTTTACCATATGCTTTTTGAAGTGCAGCGTAAACTTGTGGGCGTTTTCCTCCCTCAATATCCAAGTCTACGTCCAAAGGTGAAACTCGTTCGGGATTAAGAAAACGGAAACTATAGGTTTTTGTTGTCTCTCTAAGTGGATTGATTTGAGTTACATCTAACATATTTAATAGAAGAAAACCTGTACCTGAACCTCGTGAACAACCAGTTAATGAATTGCCTTGTTCCCAGATTATACGAACATAATCTCTAAGATTCAGAAGATAAGCACTCCACTGTGTTTGCATTTTTTCAGAAGCTAATCTTATTGCCTTTAAATTATCATCTATCATTTCAAACGTAGGTTCATTATTATATTGTTCTGGGTCTTTTAATATCTTTCTTACTATCGCCGCAGCCAAATCTCTATTCTCTTGATGTTCTGAGATATAAAAATATTCAAGTTCCTTTATCTTATCTTTAAACATTAAATATTCATCTTTACTAATTTTGTCTGTTGTCTTAGGAAGATATACAATTCTTGTTGGCTTAGTTAAATCATAATCCTCACACATATCATATATCTTTTTGGTGTTATTCATCCATTCTGTTACAGTTTCTTTTCCTATACTATCGTCCATATAAGAATGAATTTCTTCTCTTGACATCATATAAGTCGAAGCATAAAATTCATGAGTTTCTCTATCTCCGTCTTGTGCTGTTAAGAAAGCGTGGTGAATAGGTTCATCTTCCTTTTTCATATAATGAGCGTCCAAAGAAATTACCACAGGAATATTGAGTTCTTCCGATAGCTTCTTGTAAGTCTTGTTTACTATAATCTGTTCTTTATTAAAAGACGGCTGAGTTTCCAAGAAAAAATTCTCTACTCCACAAATTTCACTTATATTTTTAATCCAATTTTTAATATATTCATACTTTTCAATTGTAGGTTCTTTGTTGTAGTCCAACACTAACTGTGCTAATCTTGAACCAATGCAGGCGGAACTGAAGATGACATGACCTTTATCTTGTCCTACAACTTCTTGTAGGTCAGAATAATATGTAGGTACTCTCATCATTCTATTTGTTTCAAACGCTCTCAACCATGCTCTTGTAGAAAGTTCTCTAATTTGTTCATGTCCTCTTTCGTCTTTTGCTAACAAAATAAAATGATAATACTTGTCTACTCCTTTTACAAAGTTTTCTTTACTCAACCCATTGCGGCATAAATAAATTTCATTACCTCTAATAACTTTAAAATCAGGATATTCTTTTCTTATTTTCTTTTCTACTATTTGACAATCAAGAGCCGTAGCAATAGTTTCATGGTCTGTTATCGCAATAAAATTATGTTGAAGTTCCTTCGCCGCATACCAACACAAGTCCTCGAGACGATTTGTCGAGTCCCTAAGACGGAAGTTGCTCCTATCTGTGTGGTCGTGGCACGAGCCATAAAATTCCATAAATATCACCCTTTTTCTTTATTTTCTATAATAATTATATCAAAAATAAAAAGAAAAGTCAAGATACTATTATTAAAATAATACCTTGACCTATAATTGCTCCTTTCTAACTTTATCTTTTGAAATGTTAGTCCCATCTCTTTACAATTTTATTTATAACATATTGTTCAACAACCTCTCCCTTACACTTTTTCTCCTTAAGTGTTGAGGTATAACTTATTATTTCATAACCCTCTTCAAACGATTTCTTTTTATAATTCTCGATAAGTGCCTTAGCTTCCTCCTCTGTTTCCGTTCTTATCTCGTCAGTCTGTTTCAGCAGCATCATTAGTACATTCCTCCTACTTGCTTTTCTCTTCTTTTCTCTCACTTTCTATATTTATTATATAATAACTTTTTAAGAAAGTCAATTTTCAAACCAATCTTTAAATAATCCATCACAATAAAACAATTTATCAATCCTACTACTTGAATTGTTGCCGTCCAATCTTAATCTTGTTTCAATTTTCGTCAGTAAACTAAAGTCGGGCGGCACTTCATATTCACTTAGTATACAGTAATGTTCTTTACTAATTTCCCTAAACCAATCAAAAAATTCTATTGAATTAAAATTTTGTCCATAGTATTGAGTTGTATTATGATAAGGCGGGTCACAGTAAATAAAACTCCTATCTTTAAACTCAATTTCTTTATAATCTTTACAACTCCATTTCACATCAACAATCTTAGGAATCTGTTTCTCAAAATTTTTTATAGCACCTTCATACTAAGTTCTTCTGCCAGGCTTAGCGTATCCTGCTTGAAAACCTTTAGCACTAAAACTTGACATATATTTTACGTTTCCAAGCTAATAATCTTTATATTTCTAAGGATTATCTCTCATATCATTAAACAATTCTTCACTAACTTCCTTATACGAATCGCCGCCGTTGCAAACATGATTATAATAAGCTATTAACTAATTATCTATATCATTACCAAACCTATTATCACATTTAACCTTATACATTACATTAGCTCCACCAACAAACGGTTCATAGTAATTATCAATTTTATTTTCTCTAATACAACGATTTATATAGGAAACGATTGTACTTGATTGGTAGTATTTGCCGCCCTAATATCTCAACTCTATCTCAACCTCCTTTTAAAAGTCCATTACACTATTATTTTTAATTTCAATTGCTTCAATTATAATTTGAGGAGTTGCTCTGCCGCCCCAATAGTTCATATTGCTTTTACCTACAATATTGATATTAAGTTTACTACCATATTCGTTTAATTTATCAATTATATTTGTAGCTTTAAACTTAATATAGGTTATATTATTGTAAGTAAATTTAAGAGTATCTTTATTACTACCTATTATCTGAATATTGCTTTTATCAAGCGTAATATTTTCGATAGCAATCATAGGTTCAGGGTTTCCTTGACCCCATAGTTTTCTACCATCATCTACCTCAGATATTAGATTGGCGAGATAAGAGCAATTACCATTCAATATAAAATCAACATCATAACAGCCTTCGTTAAAGTTTATATTAACTAATTTCTCATTAGCATAGTTAATAAGCTTGTTTATGTTTGATGCTCGCAAGCCAAAGCCTGCTGCGTTCGAGTGCAAAACTCCCCTTTCTTTTGAAAAGGCTTAGACTATTTCTTACCACCTTATGGCAGTATACCCATTTCCAATTGTGTATCAATAACAATTGTACTCTCCTTAGCGGAGATAGTCGTTACAGGTTTGATAATATTACTATTACAATTCCCACGAGATTACCATATCAATTAAGACTTAGGCTTCCTCGTTAGCTAATTTTATAATTAACCTCACTGATTAAGTGACAAAAGTATAGTGGGCCACTCTTGACCCTCAACAAACTGCATCAAATCACTATCAAGCAAAAACTGACGAAAATCTTTAAGTTCTGATTCGCCGCAACCTCGAATAGAACCTTTCATATACCCATCACGATTAACTCTTCCCAACATTACAGGCTTTTTATATGCTGCCGCAACACCCATAGCACATAGTCCTGTTAAAGTATTAGAAACGTCCAAGTCGTCAGCATTGAGAATTAGAATTTTATTATCATTAAGACAATTTTCTTCAATTTGAATTGACAACAGCTCTAATGCTTTATCTGTTTCTCTCTTCTGTCTTGCTTTTGCATTTGTACAGTTTCTAATAGTTTGTGTTGCGATTGTTTCTGTTAGTCCTTTTTCTCCTTTTTTAGTTGATGGAACTTCTTTATCAGGGTTAATAAAAGCTTCAAAAAGACGTTCCTTTTCAATTGGTGAACCTACTCTAATTAAAGCATTGATAAGAGGAGTTATATAGAAAGCAATACCTGTTTGGGTTAGTTCTCTTTCTCCTAAAGAATAGGATTGCTTTTCTATTATTTCTTTAAAAAACTTATTATTTATATGAGTAAGTCCATAGTCGCATATATAACGATTCTCTATTGTATTCATTATCATTACATCGCTGATTTGACCTAATGCTACTAAATCAAGATAGTTTTGAGAGGGCGGCGAACAGCAATTACCTAAGTGTTTCTTTTCAAAATGCTCAAAGAATTTATAAACAATTCCTACACCACTTAACGATTTATTTTCGTAGTTTTCTGATAATTGATTGTTTACTACAATAGCATCGTTACTATAATATTCTGCAATATGATGGTCGAGTACAAGTATATCATATCCCATATCATGGAGAATTTTATGCTGTTCGTAATCGTTGCTTGAACTATCTGGACATACTATTAAATCTGCAATTTTTCTATTTTCTAAAATAGGCATTAGTGTTCTTAAACCATGCTCTTTACCCTCTGGAACATGGTACTCGATTTCAAAATTATAATCTTGTTTGAGAATGTCATTTAGGTAGTTATAGAAAAAGGAGGCTGATGTGTAACCATCTACATCAGGCATTAAGTACCCCGGTTTTCACCGTATTTTTGTTTTAAGAAATTCTAAAATCTTTTATATTTTCTGTCTAAATAGATAGTTGCGTCTTTATAAACTACATTATAGAATTTTTCAACACAATTATCTCCACCAATTGTAAAAGAATAACTGAAACTTTTTCTTTTATCTTGAACAACACTGCCAAACCCAAAATATTCTTTTAGCCATTCACCTATACATTCTACACAAGAAAAGTTAATACTATATTTATAAAGTCCTGTTTTTTGATAATACTGTCCTTTTGACTCAACAATCGAGCCGTCTCCATCAAAGAATCCTCTTATAAAATGATGTAATAAATTTTCAGGCACATTCTTTGGTGGTTGTAAAATTGCTGTTTTCTATTTAAAACAACCTTGATTTATTAAGTCATCTACAGTTTTTTGAGAAGTCAATTCAACTTTTACCATATGTCTATCTTTAGACACATCATAGTGCAAAGGATTATTTGCTTCAATATCTTGTAAGAATTTTATTAAGTGTTGTTCATCTTCTAAGTCAAGTCCTATTCCAAAATGGTCCTGACCATATCTTTTAGTATTGTCAAGAATCCAACCATCAGCATACATAAAACCTAACCAATATGCTTTTTTTTCGTTGTCAATTACTTCAAAAAAGTTTTCGTTATGGTGATATTTCCTATAATGGTTGCCATGCTATGTTTTAATATTTAATTTCTCTAAAAATTTTGCAACCGAAGCTCTGGAAACATCATAATCTTTTTCAATTTGTCTCATAGATTTTCCATTTTTGTAGTCTTCTATGATTTTATTCTAAATTTCAGCAGGCTAATTATTTATTGAAACTGCCATCAGCATCACCTCATAATATAAGTGATGTAGATAGAATAAAAATATAAAAAATTCATCTCTTAAAAGGGATTGGACTATACATTCTAAGTGGTATTATAGTCTCTGAACGTTCTCCATCGACTTTACTCGTTAAGGAGATTTCGCTGCGTCTGAGGACTTTCACCTCGGTTGCCCAAATCCGACAAATTTTTATGGTAGTTCCGCATTCACGCTCATCGTTTCCAATCACGTTGTAGCTTTGTCGGCTCTAAGGGTGTTCCCGCAGTTTAAACCATTTAAAGTGAACCTTGACCTATGGTTAATCCACTACTAAATATATCTTGTTACCTCTCGTCAAATGCTCGTGTAACATTTCACAAGCCTTATCAATATTATCAAGTAAAGAACTATCAATCTCATTATCTTTTGTTGGATAGAAAAATTTATTATAATCTTTTTCCTCTACTAAAATTTCTCTATCCTTTAATAATTCCAAAAGAAAATTATCTTTAATATTCTTACTCGTTTTTCTCTCATACTTCATTTTAATTTTATCTCTCCTTTTTTATATCCATATTGTATTTTTATAAAGTTCTAAAAAAGTATCTTTCCCTCTATCAAGAGGGCTATCTTTTAAACTAAGCAAATTCTTAGTATCATAAATAAAACCCATTTGACATATATTATTGTAGCGTTGGCAAATTTCATTTAATTTATTATAATATTTGCTTTTCTCTTTCCAACTATCTCCCTCTTTATCAAAAGCAATTACAATTCTCTCTGCTCCTGCTTTTAATAGAAGATTAACTTGATACCTATGTAAGCTACTGCCGCAAACTGCTACACAAATATTATTACTAAAACCAAAATAAGAATTATATAGTAAAACTGACTTTTCTCCCTCTACAATAATTGCCATTTTATATTTTTTAATATTATCTTTAACTAAATTTAGTCCATAGAGATTATAACCTAACGGATGGGAGTAAGTCACTCCCTCAATCTGAACAGGCATATATTTACCATTTTCTATATCCTCATCATTAAGAAACCTACATCTAATTCCTATTAAATCACCATCATAATTATAGTGAGGTATTATAATCTTATTGCCACTAATTGAATATCGTATATCAAACTGCTCCATTGTTTCTTTTGTAATCCCCTCACTTAACCATTCTGTTGTAGGATAAAAGATAAAAGCATTTAATAATGATTTAGGTATTGTAGGAATTTCAACTTTAATTTCATTTTGCTTATATTTCTCATATACTGAACTATATTCCTCTCCGTTTGAAAAATTATTAAAATCATCAATTCTAATACCTTTAGAAATTTTTAAAACAATATCGTTATAAAAATTATATTTAATTCCCAATAGTTGATACCTACGTTTAAATAGTTCAAAAATATTAAAATTATCACCACAATCTGTATAGCAATGGAATTTTTTATTTTTCTTATAATAATAAAGTTTTAATTTTGCATTTGTAGGGTCTATATTATGACAAATGGTTTTAAAAATAATTGCGTCATTAGTCATTTTATATTCGTCTGAACCTAATTCGGTTACTAATCTAATTATATCTTCTTCGGTTAAACTATCTGCTAATTTTTTTAAATCCATTTTCTTCATTATTACTATCCCCAATCTTTAATTCTAAATTAAATCTCGAAAACTTTTTTCTTTTAATTTTTCTTTTGACCTTTCTTCTGAGTTAAAGGCTTCGTTAATTGTACTTACCATTGATTTAAAATCATTATTTTCTTCTATTTTCGTTTCATTTATTTCGTTTTCTTTAATACTATTATTATATAATTTTTCTAAATTTTCAAGTTCTTGGGTTTTCTCTTCTGTAAAATCTACAATTTGGAAATCTTCTATTGGTTTTAAATCAGAGGTTGTTGCAAACAAATCGTAGGTTCTTAATGTTCCTAAGTCACAGTATTGCCAAATACTCATCATAGTCCATCTACCACGTCTATTTTTAAATATATCTATAATAGAGTTTGGCATAAGGTTGTAGCGTTTCTGGAAGTTGGCAACTACATTCAACTCTTCACTTGTTGGCCGCCGCTTTATACAAGCTATATCAGCAACATCAACTATTGCCTTCGCATTGAATCCTATATTTCTATAGGAACTGACTATTTTTAAATTTCTTAAAAGAAACTATATCTCTTTCGGTTCTCATTAACTTCGTTTCCTTAGTTAAAGCATTTATAATGCCCCTACTCCCAGTCTCTCAACACAGGGATAGTCGATACAGGCTTTATTTTATTCAAATAATTCCCACGAGATTACCATATCAATTAAGACTTAGGCTTCCTCGTTAGCTAATTTTACAATTAACCCTCATTACTGAGTAAAGATATATTAGACCAAAGCTCAATCCTCTTATATTTTTAACATCTCTAAACCCATTCTTTCTCGTGCTATCATCTTCATTGCTTAACTGTGTCGCCGTCATTATAAAAGCGTCAAGCTCGACCGCAACGTTTTTAATTGCGGTCGCAAGCAATCTAAGTTGAATGTCCTCACGAACTTTAAGGTCACGATACTCTCCCATCATTGCGGGCGAAGAGAAGATATAATCATAGAAAAACACTTCAACTCCTTTTTGAAAATTATATCGTCTAAAGAGATTTTTAACTACATTTGCCGATGGGTCGGGGATTCTTGCAAACAACATATTATCTTGATACTTCTCCATTATATCTACAGCTTTCATAATTCTATCCATATGTTCATCGCCATAAGTTCCATACAAGAACATATCTTCATTATAACCTGTTAAGTAGGCAAGTATCATAGTCTGAATCTCTGCTGGGTCTTGTTCCGTCATTACATATAGTACCTTTTGCGGCGTTCCTGTCGCAATCCACTTACCATATTTCGGCTCAAAGCGAATTGGGTAAGCGATGTTACAAGCATCTCCCACCATTGAGCGAGTTTTCCCCACCCCACTGGATGCCGACCTTAAATAAAGCTTGCCTTTTCTTCCCCCTCGGCAAATTGTATTAAAGATTTCCCCCTGCAATCTTACACCAACTTCGGGCTTTACTTTTAACTCTTTAATTAAATCTTTAATTCCAGTATAGGCTTTACTCTCTTCAACAACTGTATTATAAACATACTTATTTTCAAGATTAGCTAAATCTATCTTAATTTGCTTAACAATATCTTGCGTTGTTATTTCCTCAAATTTTTTATTTATTTCATTATACCTATCGTTTAAAGGATTTTCACAATAGATATTATTAGTATCATAACCTGACCTTTGTAAGTCTCTTACTAAATTTATTTTCTTTAGTCTATTATAATAATAATTAAAATTACTCGCATCAGCATAAGTCTCGCAATCTTTAAGAAATTGGAGGTTATTATTCTCATTAAGAAGCTTTTGTGCCGGCACATTGTCTTGGAAATAACCATCTATATCAGATACATGGATTTTTTCTGCTCCACCCATATAGAGATTATAAATTGCTGTAAAAACATATTTATCAATTTGCTGTGTAAAGTCTGTTGGGTCTAAGCTATATTTATCAGTATCACTTAAAAAATCAGGACACTGCATTAGTCCACCAAAGACTTGGACAACTGTTCTTCTATCAAGCTGAATCAATTATCATTCCTCCTCTAATTCGTTTATATCGATAAGTCTTTTCTTTCTCTTTTTACCAATGTAGTTGCTTGGATTATATTTAATTTCAATTCTATCTTGTTCAAGCTGACGTTCAATTGCTTTTTCCATTTCGTCAGTTCGTTTTGCCAATTCACGATAGTAGCTCTCCGCTCTCTTAATCGCCCATGGTATAATCCCGATGCTCCCATTAGACCTCTCTATATCGTGCTTTTCAACTTCATAAAAATACTTAAGTGTTAAGAGCTGACCTCTATATGGAATACCTTGACGTTTAAATTTCTGCATTTGAACGATATTCCAATCACTTACAGGCTTATCTTCGGAATATTGACCAAAAAGACGATAGATATAGTACCAAAGAGCGTCTCTATCTTCTAATTCTTTTTTCTTATAGTTAAGATTTTCTTCGGTTAAATGTTTTTTGACGATTGATGTTGAGATGTTGAGTTCTCGACCAACTTGTGACATATTACGACATTGGGAATAGAGAGTGTTGATTTGGTTAATTAAGTCTTGGTTAATTTCAGGAGATTGAACTTTTTCTGGAGATTTGGGTTGTTCTTTTGTTGGAGTTGCTTCATAGAGATTTAGGTATTTACGAACTGTTGAAACTGAAATTTGAAGCTTTTCTGCAACTTTTGCTTGACTGTGGAGTTGAGAATAGAGGATTGGGATTTGATTTTTTGTTTCTTCACTAATACGCTTACCCATTTATATCACCTTCTTTTAGATTTATATAATTATTATAGAAGAATTTATTGGGAAAGTCAAATTTTATAATAGAATGAAAAAGAAGTATAGGGGTTAGCTATACTTCTTTTTATTGGTATAAAATAATTTAATTTTGTCAGTTTTTAAAAGCTTCAGGATAACTTTGTCTATTTACTTCTCTTATTTTTTCTTTTGCTTCTTCTGAAATAATTTCTATATCTCCTGTTTCAAAATCTTTAATTTCATAAGAAATATAAAAATTAGCTTGACGTAAACTAAAACAAGGAATTACAACACCATATTTATTAGTAAAATTACCTTTGTCAATCTCAATCAATTTTAAACTTTCAAGTAAATGTAAGGAAACTTCCATTTTTTTATTTGTTAATGTATGTGGCTCGTAACCCAATAAATCTCTTAAATCTTGATATGTAAACTTTCTTGCGGATTGATTATTATAAATTGATATTTCTTGATAATTTACTAAAGTAATATAGATTTTCATTGTTAATTCATTAACTTTATAAATTTCATTCAATTCTACTAAAGTATCTTTAGGAATTTTTCTAAACATTTGTCCATCTGTTATAGGTATTTCATAATAAGTATCTTTATGTTTGGTTCTTATTTTCCATCTTTCTTTAAAAGGAATGGGAATATTGTTTTTATCAAATTTAATTTCTTTAAAATCATGAGGACAATATCTTATCAATCCCTCTTGTTCTAATCCATTCCAATATTTTTTTGTTGTATCGGGGTCAAAGCCTAAAATTCTCTTTATTTCTTGTAAGTTAATGTCTCTTTGTCTAAATATTCTTACATTATCACCAAATTGATTTGGAGCATTTCTAAGATAAGAATGACAAACTAAATAAGTATATAATTTTAAGCTTCTTTCCCTTATCTGCTCTTCTTGACTAAAGACTGCCAAACCTTTTACATTTTTATTTGACTACATTACTGTCACCTCTCAGTATTTTATTTGCCTATTGGCTTTCATAATATAAGTAAATTCTTTAAAAAAGTATTTTAAAGAATTAAGTTCAGAATTTATGACTATACATTAAGAATTTATGACTAAGATATTCAGTTTTTATGATTAAGATATTACGATTAAATGAGTAAGGTATTAAGAATTTATGACGTTATATTAGTATTACTTTTTCTTAAAGCCAAGAAAAAGTAATCAAAAAGAAAGCTGTTCGCTGCTACGCAGCTCACTTTTTTCTCTTTAACAAACTAACTTAATTCTTTAGCAAACCAATTTTGTTCTTTAGAAAACTAATTTTGTTCTTTAGCAAATTAACTTTAACCTCTACTTTGTTCACCGCCCGCCTAAAGAAAAAGAGCTTTATAATAAAGCTCTTACTCTTCCTTTTTCTTGTATCTTCCACATCCTTTAGTTTCGTTACAATACCCCAATCTAACACACTTAGGATTAAAATAACCAAGCTCTTTCAAAGTCTTATACTCGTCTGAATAGACACATAAAGCATCTACTATTTCGCCTACTAACTCCCTCATTTCATGATAGGCTCGACTACACAACCTTACCTCACAAATATTGATGAACTCTCTAAGCCCCATACAGAACACTACTTTAGTTTTATAGTTAAGCGGCAAGAGTCCACTTAAATCTTCTTTAGCAATCCCCAAATCGCTCAACCTCTTCATTGCGGCTCGTATATTGTTAATTTCGTTGCAATAGATTTGGTTCGCTTCTTCGTTGTTTTTAATTGCCGGCGGCACAACGTAATCGAAGTTTGTAAAGTCGATATAGCGAGTTGAATCTTGGAGACGGGTTACACTAATTATGTGCGTATAGAGTTCTCGGACGACCTTTGCCGACCATCCGTCTAAGACAAAGTAAATCTTAGGAAATTCTGCAACTCGCATATGTCCGCTCTTCAAACAATCTAATCCTCTCTTATAATTCGCTTCATTACTACTATTACTCGAATTATAACAAACGGCGGCAAGTTCTCCCATTAAAGAAATGGGTTGGTCCTCAGTGTTACTTAGTATTGTAACTCTACCTTTCTAATACCAATTTTTTGCTAACATTACAATTACCTCCTTTTTAATCTTTATAATTTTTAATTATATCAACTATTATATTAAGTGATAGTGGTGTATAATCCCAATTTTCTAAAGAAACATTAAGTTTCTTATCGTTAAAAATTTCCTTACTAACCTTTTCTCCAACACAACAAAATTCCTTATCTCCTAATTCCTCTTTACTATTACTAATCCATAGTGTAAACTCTTCTCCCTCAATATCAATTTTATAGTAAGGAGCAATTCTCCAGATATAATCGAAACCTGCCCATTTCCAAGTTTTTCTTGAATATTTGTTGTTAGATTCCATATCGATTAAATACTTTTTCCCATTGAGTTTTGATAGTATTGATTTTATTATTGTTATATTACGACTACCACAATCTCCCAATATTAAAACATTATCCTCTTTACCTACAATCTCATTCCATTTCTTAATTATCATTTGGTTATACTCTCCTGCTGTTAAACCAAGTTTTGTAGCAGTTGAGACATCGTTTAACTTTAAATCTGATGTTATAAAAACATTCATTTAACTTTCACCTCTTTAACTTTTTTAGTATTATATAATAATTAGTTGTTTAAGTCAAATAAAAAAGAGTAGAGGTTTTCTCTACTCTTTTAGATATTATTGATAATAGAAATAATTTTGAAATCCATCACCATACCAACTATTACAATTGTCGAACAGTATTGAGTTATTAAAGTAGTAGTCTACAGCTTCATAACATGAATCCGATGGGAGACAAGAGTTGAGATAGAAGCCCTCAAATTGACCTTCTTGTAATAGGACTTCCTCAACCGTGTTTGGGAAACGCTCATCGTTTACTCTATTTATTACAGCAGAGACGATATGGGCTTTATCATAGGTGTTAATCCAATCACAGCCCGCTTCGTGGTAGACAATTTGGGCTAATAGTTCCTTATTGTAGTCGTAATTGTTGTTCGCCGCCGGCTCAATGTAAGGTTCAACATATTCCTCAACAATCTCAATAAAGGGATTACACTCGTCACAGCGGCGGCATTGTAGGTTGTAGGTATCGTAAATTTGATAGCACGTTGAATCAACCCAATAACAAGTTGAGAGATGGATGTAATGAGTTGAAGGTTTATAGACGATATAGGGAACAGAATTAAAGTCGTTTGAGAACTCGGCTAAAGAAGTTGTTGGCGGCACTTCAATTGTTGTAGTTAGTTCTGGAGTTAGGGTTATAGAACTTCCTGTAGTTAGCTCTGTACTATTACCTATAGTAAGCTCTGTGGTTGTACTACTATCTCCAATTGTAGTAGCTGTTGATGTCGTCTAATGCTGTGCCGGCACATCAATTCTACTATAGTCTTTATTATCAATTGTAGAATTGCTAACTAAAACTAAGCAAATAAATAAAAATAAACAAATCAATAAGCTAATAATTTTCTTTTTCTTAATAAAAATCTCCTCCTATCAAAACATGACGATTTTGTTAAAACTTGTACCAAAGCGTCTTTGTGCTTTATTTTTCTGAGGGTCTTTAAACCCCGGTCTTGTTTTCTTAATAACCGTAGGACACCAATAGAGAACGTTCTTAGCTCGTGTAGCAGCAACATAAGCGATTCTTCTCTCGTCCTCGTTATAAGTCTTAGCCCCTACAACAATAACGTTCGCAGCTTCACTACCTTTTGCTGAGTGAATTGAGAGGACTTTTACAATATTTTCTTTAAGTAACGATTCTAATTGAAAATTATCAACGTCTCCTTTTTTAAACGTAATATTGGGAATATCTCTTTCGTCTAACAATTCTTGAATTTTTTCAATTTCCTTATTTGTTCTTGCTAAAATAAACCAAGAACCATAGTTACCACTTAATTCTAACTCGTCTAACGCTTCATTAAACGGACATTCTTGTATAATACCGTCTTTCTTCTTAATTGGTATTGTCTGAGGACTTAACTGTACCATTGAGGTTAAAAAACTATCTGCAAATTTAACAATATTAGGAGCATTACGATAGTTTTCTACTAAAAAGTATTTTTTATAGTCATTATCTTTATAGAGATTATCAATAAAATCTTCCGAAGAGCCTCGAAAAGTATAAATCATTTGACGATTATCGCCTATATAGAAAATATTGTTTGTTGGGATTTTGCTTAAAAATTGATATTCTAATGGACTAAGGTCTTGACATTCGTCAATTAGTACATGGTCGACTTTAGGATAGCTGTTATAGGGAATTGTAATTGCTTTTTCAATTATCTTTTCAAATTTTTCAGTTTCAATATAGGATTGAGTATCGATTCCGTTCATTAAGCAGATTTTATTTGCATAGGAATGGATAGTACCAATATAGGTATCTTTTGCAATATCACCAAGTCTTTCTCTCATTTCGTTTGCGGCGAGATTTGTAAAGCTAATTGCAACTATATCTTGGGGCTTAACACCCTTTTTCTCGATTAGTACCCTGACTCGTTCCGTTAGCACTCTGGTATTATGAGTTACACAGAACTCGCTCATTAAGAACAAATGCTCGCTATTGTCAACGTAAAAACAAGTCATTTCTTCTTCATAACCTAAGTCAGTAATGGAACGGATTGAAGTTCTGTCGTAGTTTCTATGTTGCTTTTGGTCTTTGTTGCTAAGAGCTATATCACGTTTCCTTTTAAGTAGAAAGAGTTTATCTTTCTCGCTATTGGGAATGTTGATACCGAGTTCGTAACATACTCCTGTTGTATATTTTTCAGGTCTATTATCAACTCTAATTGTAGAGACGTAGCCTAAAGAGCCTAATACTTCTTTTACGTCTGCTATTAGCTGTAGAGAGGTCGAAGTAAATGTTACATCAGTTGTGTATAATTTTCCTTTCTTCTGTTTAGTAATACTACCATCAGTATCAAAAAGTCCTTGCAAAAGACTTAATCTCTGCTCTATACTACCTATCTTATATTCCTCTGGTATTCTTTTTTCATAAGAATAATGAAGAAGTTCAGGCGGTAGAATTGAAGTTGGAAGTTTCTCATTATCCTTGTAGAAAACCCAGCTATAGTTAGCAGCAGGAAGTTTATAAGGCGTAACATTATTACCCAAAAACTTACATATGTTATTAGGAATTTCGTCTGTTTCTGAGGAAAGGGTTAGTTTTGCTTCTCTACAACAACCGTCTCCAAGAAAAGCTCCAATTATATAAGGATGAATTTTGTATTGTTTTTCTGTATACTTTACTGCTTCTGAACAAGGAATATAGAAATAGGCTGCTCTATTATTGTTAATCAATTTTTCTTTGAGCAATTGGTCAACAGTAAATTCTCTGAAATCATCTCTATTTTTCCAAGTAGCTTTATGAACATACCAAATATGGTCTTTTGAACATTTAGCTTTTCTACCGTCACCAAATTCAAGTTCATACACTTCTTTCTTACCTTGTGGGAATACTCCCAATACTTTTGTTGGATTACCTTTTCTATCAAACAAATAGTCCCCAACTTTAATATCTGATACTTTTCTCATACCCTCTGGTGTCGGCACAAAATCAGAATTGAGTATTGCTTTTCCTGAGCCGGCAGAACTCAAACATAGTATCTTCCTCTCATTTGCATTTACAACTTTTTCTTGTCGTGTGTTAAGATTCATCTCGTATACCTCCTTTGTATTTTATACTCTTAGTATAAAATAAGAAAAGAAAAAAGTCAATCATTTTGACGATTGACTTTTATCTAAGTAAGACTTTACTTTTTGTATTAAATTTATAGCGTCATTTATTACATTATAATTTGTAATAGTTGGTTTACTAATTTCCTCAATTTTTGTAGGTTCAATATCCTAAATAAAATAAATTATATTAGGATCTTTTTCTTCTTCTAAAGATTGATAAGCGGCACTAAGAATATTTTGGTGAATTGGGATTGTTAATTTAGCCCACTTAAATAGTAAATCCTTAGTTGCAGTATCTTTAATTTGTCCTGAACCAAGTTCAATTTTCTTACTATCACTGAGGGTGGCGGCAAGAATGTATTTCTTACTACCCTCATGATAACTCTTAGGAAACTCAAACTAAAATTTAAATTTATCTTTAGTAGAATTAGTGGGTAAATTTCCTTGTGTTGTAGAATCTTCTACTTTGTAAACAATATTCTCTTCTTCCATTATACTAATCCCCTGTAACGTCCGTAAACCTCTTTAACAAGGTTTTCTGTTTTCTTTAAATGAATATTAAATCCCTTATCTTGTTCCGCTTCTTGTCTCGTACTATACTGAAACGTTGGCCAATCCCACCAGAAAACTCCTGCAAAATTAGGACTATCTAAAAAAGTATCGAAACAAGATTTATAATAATTAAATTGTTCTTCCTCGTTCCAATTATAATCTAAATTAAAATCCCACGGAGTTTTACTATTATTATCAATTGACCTACAACCTACTTCCATGAATAAATATTGCTTACCTTTTTCTTTTGCAATTCTATCAAGTCTATCTTTAACCTTACCCCAACCTTTCATCATTTCATTATAAGTACAATTTTTTCCTCCAACAGGATAATAGGCTGATGTACCTAAATAATCAAGTTCATCAATCCAACCTATTTCTCCCTCATGGTCGTGATTGGTATTATAGACAATTTTTCCACTATAAACTCGTCTTATTTCTTTAATAATATAAAGCCAATCATAGTATCTATGTTCTGTACCTAACATTTCACAACCTATACACAGCATTTCAATATTAAGTTCTTGTGCTAAAGTAGCATAATGGAGGATAAAGTTTTTATAACTTTCAAACCACTTAGACCAATAAATGTCTTTTTCTGCCATATCAAATTCTGGAAAGCTAATAAAAGCTCTCCAGACGAAATCATCACAATTAACCATTGGTTTTAGGCAAACTTTAACTCCTTGACTATGGGCGTTATTGACGAAAAAAGCAATATCTCTATCGGTTGGAGTTCTTAGGTGGTCTGCATAGATAATTGTTGAGTTGTAGGTTGGTTGATAGTTTGTAATTGCTAAACAAACCCAGTTGTTGTTAAGTTGATAGAGGAGATTTTGTGACTATTCTGATTTTTCAGAACGATATTCTCCTCTATTTGCCATATAGCCATAGGTATAGCCGAGAATTTTTTCATCAGGATTGACGGGTGGAATTGGGTGGTTAGCTGAAATAAAAGGAACACCATCTGTATAGCCGATTTTTGTATCGAGATAGTATTCGTTTGAAATGTAACCACCGTCTGAGCCGAAATTTATTTTTTCTTTTTCCATTGTAGAGTACCTCCATTTGATTTTCGTTTTATTACTTATTTAGTATAGGATAATTTTTGCAGAAAATCAAATTGTTAGGAAGAAATGGAATTTGATTCTTTAACATTTTCGATAAGTTTTTTAAGTGCTTTTAAATCCTCTATTGTAAAGGTTACTTTATCGTCATCTTCATTATTTGCAGATTGTCTGGTAGTAGGAGGATAGGACAATGTTGAAGATTCAGTTTCTTTTTTAGGTAAATTAGTACCAATTGTAATTGCTGTTGTAATTTGTTCATTTTCATTAATATTATTTTTACTAAAGAAATTATAATCAATTTGTTGTCCGTCTTTTTCAATATAAGAACGAGCCTAAATGTAAATATATCCTCCTAATCTAATTTCAGCATTCTCTATAACTTCAAGAGTTGGATGATAAAGTTGATGTGCTATATGTGGCTGCCAATCGTGAGGCTTTGTTGTATAAGTAAAATTAGATACTGTTATATCAAATCCATTAGAGTTGTTTGGCGTTTTTGTAACTTGTAAACCATTTTCTTCTTGATTCTCTCTCGCTCCAGTAATATAACAATTTTTTTCTTTTTCAGCTGCTTGAAAAGCAGAATTTTTCTTTAAATCATCTAATTTTATTTTTTCGTCTTGTTTATTTGCTAACTCATCTTCTCCTGTTATAGAAAATTTTAAAGTTTTATCAGTATGCAAATCTAAATCAATGTTCCACGCTCCTCTCATCACAAAATTAGACCCATCATACATTCCAATAATAGGACTTAACTCTCGTGAAGGAACTGGTCTTCTCCAACCTACCCACATTTCTCCATCGTTCCATGGTTTTATTTCTGAGAAAGGCACAAAATTTTCTTGTTGTTCTTTTTGTTTTGACGTATAAAATTGTTCTCCTCCACGCATTACAATTGTAGAACTATCATGATATTCAGCATGAAATTGTCCAGTATGTTGCATAAAAATATCTTTACCATTGAGTAAATACATCAATTTACCTTCTTCAGAAGGCTATAATTGTACATAAACTTTTGAATTATTAGGAGTTGAAGCGTCTAAATATAAACAACTATTCTATCTGGGCTATAATCTAAAAATACATTCGCTACCTGTATCTCCACCCATATGCAAATGAACTTTTCCATTTCCACCATATCTTATACTTGATTCACTATTATATCCACTTGTCATATCACAAATGAATTTTCCACCTTTCTCTGTCCCAATTATAATTTTAGTTAAAGAAGTTGGGTCAATTTCTTCCTAATTAGGTGTGCTTCCTATTACAATTTCTGTTCCTCCCTATATCATTACAGAGGGAGTGCAAATTAAAGGTGAAAGATTTTCCAACATACCTGAATGTGAACCTTCTGTATTATCGTTAAACCAGTTTTTAGACTGTATTATATCTAATGCAGAAGTGTGAGAATTTGACACAGTCTACAAATTACGATTATTGTATTCTATTGTAGGATTACTATGTATTGAACTCATTTTGTAATCATATGCACAACGGTTTTTTGTATCATTTTTCACAGTAAAAAACTAAATTTGACGTGGATTACATAAAATAGTAGGACTAAATTTATCATCATTATATTGACTGTATTGGTCATTTCGTTTATCAAGTAATCCATCAATCATATGAATCATTGCTCTTCCTTCAAGAGCAAAAGAAGCTTTCTAATTCATTCTAAAATATGCACTGTCTAAAAAATTAACGTCAGCAGAATCTCTTAAATGTAAATGAGGAATATTATTATAGTTTGAATCTCCAAAAAAGTCTGGATTATGTCCAAGTTTAGCCCCCGCCGATTCCATTGAAAAAACTCCACAATGAATATTTATATTTCCAACCTTTTTGTCAAGTAACTAACTATTATCAGGGTCTATAAAAACTTTTGCGTCCCAACCAAATTTAACCTAAGCATTTTGGTTTACATCTAACCAAGCATTATCATGAAGTGTAAATCTTGTTGTTCCATCTGCATAAATTTTTGCATTACCACCTACAATAACTTCTGCGTTATTAGATAATGATAAATTAGGGTTTCCAATTATGCTATCATAATCTTTAACTTGACTACAAAACATTAGTGTTGAATTAGAATCTTGTGCTGTTTTTATTAAAGAACCGATTCTTTTTTGAGTAAAGATAATATCATCTGTATTGAAGTTAATAGTAGACTCTGTAGTACTTTTCCTTTCAACAATAATACTATCTCCTGCCCATTTCGTTTTGCTTATTACTTGAAAAAGATTTTTTTGAGAATTAGTATCTTCTATTGTTACCGAAATTATTTTACCATTAGTTTTATTTAAATTTGCAATTCTAAAACCTATTTCAATAGGAAACTTTGCTCCTGATTTTTTTATAGTAATTTTACTATCATCTGGATTATAGTCAAAAGTAAATAAAGTTTGAGAATTTTTTTTAACAGTATATCCAGTAACTTCGTTGCTATCTATTTCGTCAGCTTCTATAAATAAAACAGAATCGTTTTCTTTATTTACTAAATCTGTAACATTATCCTCAGTAATCAATTCTTGTTCTTGTTTTGTTTTATCAGTAACTTTAATACTTTTTAAAACAAAATCATTTTTTAAACTCGATATTCTTATATAAAAAAGTCCGGTATAAGAATTAGTTAAAGGTTCGTAAGTAGTATCAACAACTCCACCGGGGTAGCCTACAATTACATTAGTAAAAAAATCACTACCTTTCGTCCACTTATTTCCATCACCAATTATAACTTCATTCTTCTAACTATCAATCGCTTCCTTACCACCATAAGGAATATCATTACGCATTATCAAGCCCATCAGCCACCACCTCCTCTAATTCCTCTTGTAATATTTTCATTTGCTCACTTAATCTATTTATCAACTCTATTTCATTATCAACATCAGTAATAAAATAAATATTATCTGATTTTCGTTTTTCTTCATCTAATTTCATATATTCATCTAATGTAATTTCCTAATGTAATCCAACTTCCTCATCATAAACATTTTCCATATCCTCACCTCTCTTATTTATTTTTAATTAAATTATAATTAAAAAATTAACAAAAGTCAATCATTCTTTTCCTTAGGTTTATAATCAAACAACTCCGTATTATTATCCCAATAAACATTATCTTCCCAACCTTCTCCTTTCCAATAATCTTTACTATAAGCAAACCTATATTTCTCCTAAATCTTCTCTCCACCATCGTAATTCCAATAACGTCCTGCACCATTCATCTACCAACCATTTTCCATAGACTTATCAGGTATCAGTCTAATAATCCTATTTCCCTATAGCCCATCAGTAGTTGCACGAGGTCTAAAAAATTCTGCATATTCTAATGTAATATATTTAACAGCAGCCCTTACCCAATCGTTGATATTACCACTAACCTTTGTAGTATCAGTGCTTACATTAGGTGTAACTCCTGTTCCTAATATATACTAACGTTCATTAAAATTATCAACAACATCAATGTTACCATTGTCAAAGTTAATCTCAATTGGAACGCTTACTTTTGCTTCTCCATTTTCAGTATGATGGTCATACCATCTTAGTGTACCGTCTTTAAGAGAAAAGACTTTATCAAAACTAATCTCACCATTTTCATTGCGCTTAGGTTTCTTAGTTGAAAGAATATTGCCGTTTAACGAAATGCGGCGATATTGGTAGCCGTTATCAGGTCTTGAAAATACTGTTGTATTCTCAGTCCAAAAACCATCAAAAATTAAAACTCGACCTAAAGGAGTTGCTACAGCTTCTTCTTTATCATAATAATACAAATAACATAATAATCCATAATTCCATTGTCCACTACCTATATTTTTACTATCTTTTTTAGAATAAGTTCCTGTCCAATAGTTAGCTCCAATTTTACTAACAAAGATAGTATTCTTTCTCTTATCTTCTTCAATAGTTGACATAGTTTGTTCAATATATTCTTTACCCCAATTTTTTACATCGTCTCCATTTATATCGCTGTCAAGTGCTATATCATCAGCATTATAATATTTAAAATCGGGTTCATCAAAACTATAACCACCATTATTACGTTTTTTTAAATTATATCTAACAAATTTTAAATAACCACAGTATTCATCTTGTCCTTCTATCCAATTATTAACTTTGTTCTCAACAAAGGCACGTCTATATTCGTAAACAGCTTGGGTATCTCCATATTTGGGGTCGTTGTATGTGCGGTCTGATAAGTTATAACTTCCAAATCCATAAGTATAAGAATCTAATTCATCACTCTTTGGCTTATCACTTAACTCCTTTTGTACAACTGAAAAAACATACTTATCCTCAGTACCAAACATACCAATAACGTTAGGTATATGAGTTAATGTTGTAATATCTCTTGGTGGATTACTTTCACTACTTGATTGATATTGAGGGCGGGCGCAATAATGTAGATGAATGCCTGTACTGTGTCCTGTACTACCTTGCACACCAATTGGAGTACCGGGCCATACTTCATCTTCATACTTAACAAAACAATAATCTTCATTGCTACCAGTATATTCGGTATCACCATTTTTAAAATTATAATCTGAACCGGGTTTCAAATGTCCAAAGTAATAATAGTCTCCATAGTGTTTTCCAAGCTCATCTTCATATAAAAATTCCTATATTGCAACAAAGTAGCCAAATCCTTCACTATGATTGTTGGGGTTCTCCCAATTAGCAAAACGCACAACACCGTGTACTGTTGAATAGACAATTACTTCTTGATTATCTCCTGTAAAGCCTTCAACCTTATCCTTAACATTTTCCTTATAAATTCCAACCAAATCAAAACCATCATGCTACAATCCTTTATACTACTATGAAACTCTGAAAATTCCTCTTAAAGGAACAGTACACTATAATTCTTCTTCTCCTTTTTTATTAGCTCCTATTTTCCAAAAGTCTTTCTAAACTGTATATTCAACAGGATAAAAATCTCCTATTTTAATAATCTAAAAATCAATCGGTTCATATTCAAAAATTGCAGATTTATTAAACCAACTTACCAATTCTCCCTAATAATATCCACAATAACCTTTCGTATTGAGAAAATTCTACTCTTCTTTAAATTCCAAATTTTCATCACAATTACAAGAAAGTATTTCAATTTCTTCATTATTATTATCAACACAAAGTAAATCATCAGTCTATTCTATAGATACTAATAATTTTTCTTCGTTGTTAATAGTTCTTGCGGCGGCATCATAAACCTTAAATGTTAAATTTTTTATTGCAACACCATTGTTATAAGTATTAACCTCAACGTCTGGTATTATTCTCAGTAAACCATAATATCTATGAAGTTTAGTTTCAGGTTCATCACGCCAAGTAATACCCTCATTCTCGTTTATTAAGTCGATATTACCTAATGGGGCGGCATAACGATACTTTTGTTCTTTTTCTCTTATACCATAAATACTCCATTGATAGTTAAGACTTTGATACTCTCCTCTTATATCAAAAGATAATAGTGTTGTTCTTACACTGTCTTCATTTTTATAATTAACATTTATTATTTTCTAATACCATTTTTTACTCTTGGCAAAATAATACATTACACAAGGATAGATTGCTGTTGCATAGAAGTTATCTTCATAGTTGTTAAGTCGTAAATAGGGGAATATGCAAAGGTCAGTATTACTATATTTAAAGGTTAAATAGTTTAAGTTCTCAGTAATTTTATCTTTACAATTTTTAATCTTATCATTTAATTCCTCAATTGTGGATTCTTTATTCTGTAGTGCTGCGATAAATGCTTCAATAGTAGTAATGCTAAGCTAACCTTTTCCAATATCAGAGTTTTCTTCATCAACACTATTTTCAACATTGTTTTCAAATTCACCAAAAATATCAAATCTTCTATAGTCTTCGTATTTACTTAAAGGCAAGGGAACAAACTCAACGTGAATATCACCACTATTTTTCTAAGTTAAAAGTCCTAACTCAGCCCATAGATAAGCTACATTCTCCCACATATGGGAGAGTTCTTCTAAGATTTTCTTAAATAAATCAATATATGGATTTTGGTCTGGTGAAAAAAGATAGTCACATAGTTGGGCTAATATATTACCTATTACCCAAAAGTTTCTATTTAAGTCCTCTATTTCAACTCTATGAGAATATTTAGGCATTATAAGACGAATCCATTTTTTCATAAACTATTCAGGATTGTCTGGTTGTTTTTGGGTATGGGTGAATTGGAGATTATCAGCAGATTCGGTTGTTATTCCTAATAGGTCTGTTCTTACTCCATGATAAGTGTCTGACAGTATTTTTCCAACTCTTCTATGATAAGGATTTACTATTTTAACTTTATCATGAGAAAAAGCCCAAGCGGCGTTAGCAAAAAGAAAAACTTTTTTATAAGGGTCTTTTAATAATTCTTGTTCCCAATTAGCCGATACATTATCAATTTTATCATAGAAATGTTTATATAAGTCATCAAGAGATTCATTCCAAAACTTTTTATTATCTTCTCTATTACTTTTTGAAAATTCTTCATAATACTCTTCAAAAGCATTTTCATTAAAGTCTATATTCTTCTAAATTTCGTTAAATAAAGATTTTTCTTTAATCTCCGTGTCATATAGAAAATAATGTTTTAACCAATCCTTTTCACCATATAAAGTATTGATTATATCTTCCCAATAGTGGGGATAATTGTCTGTTGTTAAAGATAAATATTGGGCTAAAGTTAAATTATCAGGTTTGTTTTCTTTAGCCTATTCAAAATTATAACTCATTTCTTTTCACCTCCCTCACTATTAGTTACTGATTTGTTTGCTACATTAGTTATATCTTGATAATAACTAATTAACTCGCCTTGATAAAATCCTTGTGATATATCTTCTATTTTAAAAATTTTATTATCCATGACAACAATATTATTACTTTTAGTAAACTCTACCTTGCCTGTTATAGTATACTCACCATTTTCATTAGCTTCCTCTGATTTAGTTCCTGTATATTTATAAGTTCCAATAATTCTATGACCTGTCTTTCCTGTATCTTTTTTAATAGCTTCAAAGGCAGCGTCATACAATGTAATTTCAAAAGTCTATACACTGGGGTGAGTAATACCACTTGTTGTAGTTAATCCATTATTAGTTAGTACAATATTACTTGGTCTTGTTTTTAATAACTAATAATATCTACCTTTATAATCTTCAATATTTTCATCGTCTACTTCAAAAGTAATACTATCGCTTTTTATCGTTGTATAATAATAACTATGATTATTTTTTCTAATAAAAAGAAGATTTGATTTTATATCATTATTAGAATCTTCCTATTTATTATTATTGTCTTCTGTTGTGCCACCACCATTATCCGATGTCTCACTATCAGCTTGTTGTGCGGCACTATCACCTGTTGAAGTATCGCTATCAGTTGGTGGTGCAGCGGCAATAGTAGGTCCTAAGTTAATTAAAATAGGAAACTCTTCAATATTCCAATCAGGATTATCTTTATTCCTATCGTAAATAAAAGCTCCGGGATAATACTCGGCAGAATAGTAGTTTTTATCATAATTGTTTAATCTAATTAAAGGAAACAGGCATAAATTATAATTACTATATTGCTCAATATAAGGGGTTAATAGTTTTTTAACTAACTTTTTCCCATTCTCAGTTAGCTTATTATCCTTATCCATTAACCTATTTGCATTTTCATCTTTTTCCCCCTCTTCTGTTTCTTGTCCTTCAACTTCTTCTTCCTCGGTTTCTTCTTCTTTTTCTTCTTCCTTAACTTCCTCTTCCTTAACCTTTTCTTCAATATTCTTAACCGTTTCTCCAAAATCATCATACTTCATATAAGGCTAAAAAATATTATTAGGCAATACAACAATCTTAGTAACAGTCTAATTATAAACTGGTTTCTAAGACAATATTGCTGCACCGCCCCAAAGATAAAGAATATTTTCCCATAATCTTGCTAACTAATCAACTAATAGCTTTATCATTTCATAATAACCTTTATCTCCAAACAAATAGTTGTTGAGTGCTGTTAATACCTAACCTATTACCCAGAAGTTTCTATCTAAGTCCTCAATTTCAACTCTTCGTTTATACTTAGGCATTATTAAACGAATCCAATAGATAATTTTGTCCTCAACATTTTTTGGTGCTGTAAAAGTTAGTTCTTTATCATTAGCTAAAACATTAACCAATTTATCACTACTTCTTACAGTATCATAAGATTTGCCATTTATATTGTACCACGGTATAACCCACGGAGAGCGAATTTCAAATATAGTATCGTCAATTTTGTAATAAGGGTCTTTTACAAAGTTTGCGCCAGCATCGGCATTTTTAATATCAATAAAACGATAAGGATAGACTTTACCATTTTCATTGGCTTCAACATCTATCGAACCTATTATTGAATCTTCGTCTTTAGTATAGATTTCACCTGTTTCACTATTATAATATAAAGGGTCATTACCTTCGTAAGCTTCCATTCCTTTTGGGTCAATATGTTTGAGATAGTATTTTAAAGCATCACTAAAGTATTTGTTCCAAACTTCCTTATCAGGATTCTTATTACGAAGTGTTGTTGAATAGGAATATTCTGGAAAGTCTTTTTCTATATAATCATCGTATATATCTTGAAAGAATTTAGCAGTTAGGTCAGCTTGTTTGTCGATTAGTTCAACTAATTTACTATTATCTGTAGAATTACCTATATCTTTTCCTCTAAAGAAATATTGTTGTAAATTTTCTTTTTCTTTAGGTAATTGTTCTATAAGATTTTTATAAAAATTTTCTTTATCTTTCTCACTAAAAGAATTTAATTCAGATATTAACAATTCTTTAAGCTTTTTATCTTTATTGCTTTGGCTGTTCTCCTGTAGGCTCTCCAGGCTTTGGCTCGTCTAAAGGTCCTTTTCCTCCATCATCTACAAACTCACCTCCCTCCAACATTCTTATTGCTCCTCTACAAAAACCCCAACCTATATTGAATGCAACAAGCAAGTCTTTCTAAGTATGTCCATTACCTATTTCAATTTTTTTCTATCCTAATTTATTAAAGGGACTTCGTAATTTTAACTCAGTATTATTTTCTCCAGTCTCAGGCGAATCATCGTTTTCAGCTTGAATATTGTTGCTCTTTTCAGAATCAACCTTATCTTGCTCACTATCTGAGCTTTGTTCATTGTCTGTATCTTCTTCGGTAGTATCTGTAACTCCTTCTAAAATATCACTTGCTTTTACTATATAATCACATTTATCATCCATATCTGGTTTTTCTACTCCTTTATAATAAGCTTTTACTACACTCTTTTCTTCGTCTACTTCACATTTATAATAATATGCAATTGCATAAGGATTTATTATTTCTGTTGGATAATCTGGATTTATTAGCATCTTGCCTTCTTCATCTTTTTCGAAACAAAATTGCATTGCTGAATCGACTACAATTAAATAAAATATATCCAACTTGGGATTTTGTGGGTCGATAATTTTAGGACTACTGCATATAAAAGTTCCTAATGATGCTCCTCCACATTCACATTTATTTTCATCTGTTGATTTTTTATAGTTACCTTTTTCATCCTCTTCTTTTTCACAAGTTCTTCTCAATGGTTTTAATTGTCCTTTTTCTTTTAATTCTGCCATTGAAAGATAGTGGACTGATGAATCGCTTTCGTGGATTAGTGTTAATTTTTTATCTTCTCCATTACTATCATTTTGATAATCACTTACCTTTCTACTACTATCTTTAATAGCCATAAGCTTTTTTGTACTTAATCTACCTACAGGGTCTTCTACACTTGCACTAACCATAGGGAACTGAGGCCAACCCTCTTCATAATCATAGCTTTGTATTCTACATATTTTTCTAAGAATTTTTCCTTTTGAAGTTCTTAATAAAATAGTTAAATATATACAGCATTGATAATTAGTTCCTACAATAGAAGAACTATTTTCGTTTTCTTTAGATACAAACATTATTCTTGTAACTAAAAATTTAGCACTTCTTTTCTTAAAATTTATTGGTGGTTTGATATTGTTTTCTCCATAAGTTTTATCAAGATATGCAATCCATTGTTTCATTACATAATCTTGGGCTTTCGTTTCCCCACCATTATAGGGTTGATTTTGTACATATGTTTCATAAGACATTCTAAGCTATAATTCACCACTGGCAGTTGGAGTAAAACTAACAAACTAAAATTCAGTATTGTAATCAATTTCAGGCATATCATAGAAAACACTAACTACTTCTCCTAAATATAAGCCTTTCTTTATTTCTTCTCCTATTATATTATATTTATCAGTAGAAATTTTAGTATATTGAACATTATTTTGCAATGTAATTGTTGAATCGTTTATAGTTGTAGTAATTGTAGTTATTTTCTTATCTTGATTATTAGTATCAAAACTAAATAAATCGTGTGCTATATCATAACAGTCAAATTTCAAAGTTTTTAATTTTATTTTATTTTCAGTCTCATTATATTCACTTTCAATGGTAGGTATTACTCTTACACCGCCAAAATACTCCTCTTCATCAGGAATTTTATTTTCATCAGTAGTCGTAAAATCAGACAACAAATAGTATTTGTTATCTCTCCTTGCAATACCCACAATATTTTTTAAAAAACTATCATTTTTATTAGTCAAATCAATCTCAAGCTACATTGTATAATAACTAACCTTATTACTATTTCTATCAAAAACAATAACGCCAGGATAGTGTACCTTACTATAATAATTATGATAATAATTCTTATCCCTTATCTCAGGTACTATTACTAAATGACTATTCGTATACCTGTCCTTAATACTCTTAATCCTTTCCCATACTGCTTCTAATTCTTTTCCATTATCAAAAGAAACTTTACTATCCTAAAAGTTATCATACTTAATATAAGCTTCCAGTTCTGAATTATAAATCGGAAAGAAAATGTTCTCAATATGTGTAATTTTAGGCTTCTACAACATAACAGCAATCTAAGCCCAAAGATACAATATATTCTCCCATAATTCTGGCAGTTCTTTTAATATTCCTTTAAGTAAATCAACTAAAGGTTTGTTAGGACCGAATAAAAACGCACATAGCGCTGTGATGGATTGTCCTATTACCCAAAAATTTCTATTTAAATCCTCAATTTCAACTCGCCTTAAATATTTTGGCATTATTAGTCTAACTTTAGTATTAGGTTTTTGTTCGCAAGTAAACTATAATTGACTACTATCCTATAATACTTTTATCATCTTATCTTTATTTCTTACTTGCTGATACGTTTCTTTATCAAGATTTTGTTCTAACCAAACATATTTATTATCAAAATCATATCCCGCATCTTGATTTCTTACTACAGACCTTCTCCAACCTATTGAATCAGCTTCGTTTTCTCCTTTATAGACTAAGAAGTTCCCACCACCATCGGTTTGATAGTTATACAAATCAGTCATCAATTTATTCATCGATTCATTCCAATGGTTATTGTTTGTATCTTTAACTTTTTTACAATATTCTAAGAAATCAATATTATCTAATTCAGCTCTATTAGCAATAAATTTCATAACAGATTCAAAATCTTTTGGAAAATCGCCCCATCTTATTCCATAGTGTTCTCCATTATTTGCTCCATTCAATTGACTATCAACATTTTCCAACATAAATTTCCAAAAATTATTTTGTTCTGCCATATATTCTCCTAATGCCGCTCCGTTAAAATTTTCAATATTGAAAACTTTATCTTCTTCGTTATTAGGATCTATAACATCACTATTATTCTAATACCCATCAATTAAATCTGCCAATAGTTTTTCAAAATCATTAGCTGTCATCGCTACCATCATTATCACTACCTTTATCCTCTATATTAAACCTACTATAGATATTTTTAAAAGCATCAAATCCGTTCATACTAATAAAAGAGATGACAAAACCTATTACAATTCCAGAGACAATAGAATTAAATGATAATCCTGACGAATTAACTACAATACAAATTGTTAAAAATAACGAAACTAATATTGTTAATAATTGAGTAGGAAATTTCTTAGGCAAAACACTCTTCATTACCTCTACAATAATTGTAGTTAGAAATGTTATAAGCCCAAAATTTACAATTGTATTGCTTGAAGAAATTACTAATAAATTATCCATCACCGCACCTCCTTTAAATTATTCATTAAAAAGTAAAAAGTAAAGGGGATTTTTATAATAATCCCCTTATAATCTTATAGCTTAACAATCTTCATTTGTACTCTATCAACAAGCTTGCCAAACACACCCGCATAGTCTCTTGTTCCTGTTACCCACGGGTAGTAGTCTTTTGAGCTTGTTGAAGTTCGATAGACAACTTGATAGCCTGGCACTTCAGTTAATTCAGCTTGGACTGCGTCAATCTTATCAGTTAAAAGTCCCGCATAGCCGTGGTAGAAGTCGTTTAGTTTATAGTTACTAATCCAGCCTAACCAACCACCATTCACGATATGGACACGGTATTTAAGAGTTCCTTCTGAAACTTTAGCCGCCAAAGCACGAATTGAAGTATTCTTTATGCCAGCGTAGCCATCTTCTGTTTCGTCCTCACAATTGACAACGGGCGGCAACCACGAACCAATATTGACACAGTAGGTTATATCGATTTTCTTAGTACTATTGTTGTTAATATTGTCTTTAGAATTGTTATTCTTATTACTATCCTTGCTATCAACTGTTGGTGCGGCGGCAGTAGTACCACAATATTGTTTGTAATATTTCTCACCGTAGCTTGCTCTTAAATTCTTCATTGTACTACTCTAATCCGCAGGACTTTCAAACTTCGTCATGAAACAATCAGAAGCTTGTTTAACGGAAGTAGCTTTCAAAAGTTCGCTATAAACGTTGCTAAAATCTTCTTTAAGTTCCTTAATTAAGAACTCCAACTACATTTCAGTATCGCCAATTGACTTGCCTTTTTCTTTAGCAAAATTTAATAGAGCTTGTTTTCTACTATAATACGTCCATTGTGCAAGTCCATAGCCTGCTGAATCGTTTACAAAATCATGGAGGTTATTATCAACAGCTTTAGTATACTCGTCATCAGTCATACCTAAAGAATTATTATAGGTGTTCTGGAGATTTGTAGATTGGAGATTACTCTCAGCATAAAGATTGCCCATTATACCACTTACCGAGTAGTCGTTAAAACCTTTTTGCCTTAGATAGGCGTAAATACTTTGTTCTGTTGTTATAGTAGAGTTGCTTGAAGCTGTAGTAGATTTGCTTTGTTCTGTTGGATAAATTGCTTTACCGCTGCTATCAAAAACATAATAACCCTCATTACAAGCTTTTTTAGCCCTATCGAGACTTGTAAAAGCTCCAATTTGGCTCTTAGTATCTTCCCAAGACTTCCTTACTCTATAGAGATTTGTAGTAGAAGTTGAGGAATTAGAACTGGGTTTTGATGTGCCGGCCTTCAATTGGTCTAAGTAAGATTTTACTTTAGCTTTAAATGTCTACCAATGGGGTAAAATATAGAGAGGACACGACTTATAGGGATGGGAATGCGTGTTGAGATAATCGTTATCTCCTGTAATTCCGTCTTTTACGTTAAGCCAATGGGTGTGAGTAAACAAGTTATTCTCAACATTAAGCCCGTAGAGATTAAGAAGATAGGCTGCTAATCGGGCACAATTATCTTCTGACTTCTCGCTCGCTGTGCCGCCGTTAGCTGACATTATACATTCTATTGCAATCGTTTTCGTGTTGCCGTTTCCATTTCCATCAGCCGCATGGAAGCCGCTTAAAGTTAGTGGAAGATTCTACCAAGCACATATATTATCAACATAGTAATGAACTCTTACATCATTCATATTACCGTTGACTGTAGCTCTCGTATATTGTTCTGCGGGCGTAGTACCTGATGCTGTTGTTATCCAATCGGTATTGTGGATTGTGATACCTAATGGGGTTTTGGGTAATTGAATTGAGGGCATTATTATATTGTAAGGATTATGGTTGGTTAAGAGATATTCTTTTACTATTAAACCATTTAAGGTTGAAGTTTTATCTGGTTGTAGAAAAGCCATTTAATTATCACCACCTTTTATTATTATTGTATTATTGAGAAATCGTAAAATTTAAAATTTTGCCAATACGTTTTTAATACTAACACAGGATAATATTTTTTCTACTAATTTATTTTTTCACAAGAAATTGATTGAGTAATAAATTTAGTAGTATAAGCACAATATAAATCTATTGGAAAATATTCTGCTGAAACTGTTTCGTCTTCATCACTTGTAATTTCTTTCTAAGCAAATTCAAAGATTTGTTTTGCTTTTTCAGTTATTTCAGTAGAACCATTTATAATTTTATCTTCTGGTATTAACTTAATATAACAATCCTTGTCTATTACAGCATCACATTTATAGCTTAATAAGAAAATAGTTTTTTCTCTTATTGTTTGAGGTGAAAGAGAAAAGAAGAAATATCTATTTATGCCTGATTCATTAAAAATAGTTGTAGTAGGTGTAATTACATTATTGATATTATCTTCTGTAGAAACAATAGACTATCCATTTTCATAATAATCAATTGTTTGAGGTTCTACTTTATGAGCTTCGCTATCTTCTTGGGAATCTGCGGCAACATAAAATGTGCTTTTGTCAGTATCGTAGTTATTAGCATTATAAAAAGTAGTTTTCTAATAGTCTCCTGTTTCAACAGGCTGAGACTAAATTTCGTACATTCCGGGGATTAAAACTCTTATCAAGAATCAACCCCCCCCAAACCTCCAATTGTTATTTCATTTTTGTTTTCAATAGTTATAACAATTGGAATTTCACTTGTAGGCTTCTCACCAAGACATTTTAGTTTAAATTTGCCTTCTTCCTGTGTATCACCAACTATATAGGCTTTTAATGCTGCGGTATACTAATCTTTTGTAATATTTTCTCCAAGAGTTACTGTTATTACACTATTCTTTTTAATTGAGTTATCACTAATCTCATAAGTATTTTCATTGTCTGTTGTAGAGACTTTAACAAGATTATTATTCTCACCGTTTAATTTAGTCTTAATAACGTATATGTCTCCATTTATGTTACAAACTTTTTCCCAAGTATTTGTACTGCTATCACCATTTTTATATTGATAGATGTCTTTATTATCAGTGTTTAAATACATATCTCCTGTTTTATAATTATTATTATCAGAACTTGTACCACTGGAATCTGTATTGCCGTTCACATTTGTTCCACTATACCACTTATTGCCATCTTCACCTTTAGCTCCTGCAACTCCTGCCGGGCCTTGTGGACCTGCTGGACCAGTTGCGCCCGCAGGACCAGTTGGACCTTGTGCGCCTGCTTCTCCATCCTTACCTGCCGGACCTGCCGGACCAATAGGACCTTGTTCACCTTTATCTCCTTTTATACCTTGTAATCCCTAATCCCCTTTAGGTCCTTGTTCTCCTTGCAGTCCTTGTTCTCCCTACGGTCCAGGAGGGCCTTGTGGACCGGGAGGTCCTTGTGGTCCTGTATCTCCTTTTTCTCCTTTCTAATAAACGATTTGTGTCGCTCCACCGCCACCACTACCGTTAAACGGATTAAATTGACTCATATCGCTTCACCTCCAATATAATTAAAGCCGCAAGCAATTTACTTGCGGCGGCAAATCGTTTAACTTAAAGTTCCATTATAGGTTTTACCATTAAATTTAATTGATACTTCAATTGAATCATTACTAACCTAATTAACCTAACTACTACCACTATATCCATCATTATAAGTACCAAGCTGATTGGGAATACCTGAAATCTCACTTACGTTTAAAGAGTTTCCTGCTGAGAATTGAGGTCTAATACAATAATGACAATGTGAACCAAAGGAATAACCTGTATTACCCTCAATTCCTATTACATCAGTACAATTGACATAATTGCCTGATGAGACGTTAATTTGACTAAGATGTCCGTAGTAGTAATAATATCCGTCTTGTCCATAGATACAAACGTATTGACCAAAACCTTGTGAGGGGTCGTTAGGATTCTCCCAACCTGCATATTGGACGATTCCACTTACTGTTGCATGGATTTCTTTTGAATCGAGACCGACTAAATCGAGACCATCGTGGACTGAGCCTTTGTATTCTTGGGTTACTTGGAAGTTACCCATATAGGGGCTATTCATTCTAATTCCTCCTCTTTATTACTTTGAGATTCTTCGGGAACTTTATAATCGTCTTCATCTAATATGTATAGAAAACCTGAACGTCTATATTTTTTACCGTTAATTGTTGTAGTGCCAAAACTATTATTAGTTGGATTTAATATAGGAAACAATACTTCTGGAGCATAGAAATCTGATATTATACTACATAAAGGGATAAAAATAGAGTATTTTGCTTTTGTATAACTTGAATCTCCAAGATATTTGAAAGCTAAACTATTTATTTCAGTAGTAGTAGAAGTGAAAAAAGTATAAGGTTTGAAATATGAGCTTGAAGATGTAGTGCTATTACTATAAATCATAATTTGTTCATTATCTTTATTTTCAGTACCGTCAATTCCTTCGCAAACTATTATTGATCTTTCCTCACCATTAAAAGTATGTCCTGTGCTACTGGTATCCACTACCCAGTAAAAAATTAAAGTTTTTTCATATATTTCAATTCTATAGTAAATTTTATCTTCATTCTATATCTCTTCTTTGTAAGCCTCAGTTAAACCCTTACAATGTTGAGTTATTCTATAATGATGAGCAGAATCAGATGTATAATGTTCTCCTACTATTAAATAGATTGAATTATCATCATCAATATCATTTTTGGTTAAATTTTCTTTAATCTTAGAACTACTCTCATTATTTTTTAAAGCTAACTAAACTACAAAAATCCATTCATAACCTTTAGAAATATCATCACTATTAGTTTCAACAGATGTAGGTTTAATAATCGCTTTCCAACCAGGGAATTTACTTAATTGTCCACATAATTCATCAATCCCTCCCTTAGAGTGGGAAAAGTGGTCTTGATACAGTTGCATTCTTTTCACCTCCTTTATCGGCAGGAACTTTATATTCATCTTCATTATCTTGATTAAAATTTGTTTTTTCAGCAATTACTGTTATATCTTTATTATTAAATTGTCTATTACTTATAGTATTACCCCCAATACCATTCTTAACAGCTTCTTCAATTTCTGTAATTTGTTGATTTTGTTTTTCAATTACTTCCCAAATTGTTGTTGGAGTATAACTAAAACTATTATCAATAATATCAGTATATTGTAATTGCATTTCTAAATTAGAAAATTCAGTTATATTACCATTGGTACTATGTAACAATATTTTTTCAATTGTAAAACCAGAAGGAATTATATGTCCTGATTCTATTTTTGCTATATTAGTTGCATTTTTAAATTCTATTTTAACCTCACTGTTAGCAGGCAATCCACTAAAAAATAATGCAACATCTTTTTCAAAGACTAAACCTTTTTCAGAAAAATCATATAAAGTAATTTGTCCTTGATTATTTCCATTTTTATAACTTAATTTTCCGGTACTATCCATAGTAACTTTATCTCCCAATTTACTATTTTTATCAAGTAAATTCCTTTTATAACCTCCAATTGTCGTTCTAATTAACGCCAATTCCTCAGCTATACTCATCGTATAAGGAGTAAAGTTATCATCTTCAACAGAAGTAAATTTAATTAGGGGTTTAAAAGTTACCTCTTCATTCTCATTTTCATCATTTATATAAGCAGAAACAGTATAAGTATGTTGAGGATTAAGATAAAAGCTAACTCCATCTCCCTTATCTTTATACTCTTCCTCACTAAGAATTTTACTTACTTCTTCTTTATCGTTCTCCTTAATTTCAAGATAACCCTTAGCAGTATCATTATTAGGTTTAGGAGTTCCAGTTAAAGTATAGTTACCATATTCTTTAACTTTAAATTTACTATTAAGGATAATTGATTCTTTACCCTCACTTATTGCTCTCGTTTCACTATTATTTTGTTTTTTATATTTAACAATACCTGTTAAAGGATTAACAGTCCAATTGTTATTATTTTTAGTATTATCTTCTAACCAAAGTAAATTAGTACTAACTGTACCAACAATTGTCTCAACCATTCCTGCTCTTGCAGTTCCTTCCTCAGCTAATTGCTAAACCTCATCAATAAGCAAATCTAAATCCTTAAACTCTTTCTTACTAACAGCTTCACTTGGTAAGCAAACCTTTATCAAGTCTCCTCACCTCCTTAATCTTTCTTTTTCTTTTTACTAAATTCCTTTTCTTTTTCCTTAGAATCGTCAACCACATAACTCATATCATACTTAGTCGATTCAAGCTCAAACATCATTTTCTCAGCTTTAGCAAGTTCCTCATCAACATCTTTAATATAATCCGATAAGAATAGTACCGCCGCTCCTTCATTCATTTTAATTAACTCGTTATAACAATACTACAACAGGTTCTTTGTTGACTGTTCCCATTCTACCCAAGTATTAGCACCAAACTCAACATAGTCTGATATTTCAGTCCTATGGTGATTACTATCATAGAACCAATTCTTAGGGATTATCTCGGGGTCTTCAACTCTCTTATCCTCTATTACAGTATTATAATGTTTGAGATAGTAACAACACAATTTAATATAATTTTCGTTTTCTTCTAAGTAATGATATTTGTGCATTAAAGCATATCCTTCAAGTCCTAAGTAAAGAAAGAAATTCATTAACTAACTATGTACCATTAAGCCTTTTATTAAATGTTGAGATAATTCTGAAAATATTTCAGATACTTTCATTTATTATTCCTCCAAAATTATTTAGCATCCATATCGAGATTATATCTGATGTATAGTAATAATATATCAAACATTGAACTTCTTGATTCTTAATAGGCTGTAAATTACCTTCATTTGATACAGTATAACAACCTAAATACCACTGTCCTGTTTTGTTAAAGGGAATTAAAATAGTGCTATTAGAATTGCCATTATAAGTTATAGCACAAATTGCAGATAGTACAATTGAATTAGAAGTTGTAAATTTAACTCCTGAGTTGTTAGATAATTCTATTATCCCTTTTTCATTAGAATTAAAAGCACCATTATAGTGTTTTAATTGTTGAATAGCAATAGAAGTTATATTATCTTCATCACTACTTACGTCATTGTCGTTATCTTCTACTGGCGGCTCTACAGAACTTATCTGTCCTGCAACTTCTTTGGCTAAAAACAATTTCTCATTACTCATCCTCATCACTCACTTCCTAAATAAAAACTTCTCCTTTTTCAATAGCTAATTTATAATATTTATTAGAATTACTATCCTAAAAAATTACATCATTTACTGTATCACCTATTTTAGTAACATAGTCTTTTTTTACTTCATAAGTAATCATTAACGGTATATCATTTGTAGGTTTCTTGCCGTTACAATAAAGGATAAGAGAGCCGTCTTTTTGTTCGTGAGCAGATATTCTTGCTGCGGCGCAGTCATCATAAACTTCCTTAGAAACTCCAGTTTTTAAAGAAATTGTAATTAAATTATCAGTTTTAACTTTATCTGATTCTAAAGCATAGCTATACTGCTTATCTTTCTCAATAGCGAAACTATTATCATTAACTTCATCAACAATAGTTCTTATTTGTGTCGGCTCAACAGGAGTTGTAACCTCTTTCCAATCGTCTTTTTTAATTTCTTTTTCTTCAATTACAGCAGTTACACCAGTCCCAGAAGAACTAAAGCTATAGACCTTTTTCCATTTTGATTTTCCTTCCTTATGTTCTGTACAAAGAAATAAATCACCAGTATCAGTATTAAGATAATAGTCTCCAACTTTAGCGTTTTTTAAATTGTTATTATCTTTATCTTCAACCTCTACCACATCAGTTTCAGAACTTTCTTCTCCATTCTTAACACTAACATCAGTTCCATTATACCATTTATTTCCCGAACCACTTTGTCTACCTTCAAAAGGATTAAAAGACATTTTATACCAACTCCTTTTAATAGATAAACCAGATTTTAAAATCTGTTTTTCCTTTATCAAAACTTAAAGACATAATATCCAAATATCTCTCACCATCAAAAGGTGTAATAAAATATCCCTAACTTGGAACAATATTAGGAGAACCATTTATCTTAAACTCTGTTCCTGCATCATCTTCAAATCCTACAAACTTAACCTTACATTTGTTACCACTTGGTACATTATTTGTAAGTCCTTTAAACAAAAGAGGAATTATATTCTCATTAGCTTTTGCACTAACTTTTACACAATTATAATTCGTCACACAATTCCCTCCTCCAGTTTTCCTATTTTATCAAAACTTTCTATTATTGCTTCTTTGTCCTCAATTTCGTCAAAATTAACCTCAATCCTATTCCCCATTTCCATTTTTGCAGATAAAATTCCTATTAACGACTTAGCATTTATTACCCTATCATTAGCTACAATATGGACTGTAGACTTTAATAAACCTAAATCTTGCTAAAGATTAACAGCATCTCTTGCTACTACATCTTTATTTAATTTATATACTAAACGAAACATCTCAATTCTCACTTCCTACTAATTATTATATAAATAATTTTATATAAAGTCAATAAATTAGTTGTTCCTTAACTCATCAGCTTTCTCAATATAATAGTCTATTTTATCTTCTGGAAGTCCTACCTCATTAGCTATTTCTTTTATTTTATCTCTATCCATATTAGTACCAAATACAGAAAATAAAAGTAATAACCAATTCTCACTATTAAAATTCTACTACACATTATCACCTCTTTTATTATACTTTATTTCTTTTCTGGAAAAGAAGTGTGCCACAGAGCGTAGCGGCGTGGCACACAAGAGTTAAAAGTTTCCTATTGTGAGCGTAGCGAACAATAGGGAATCTTTTAACTCTAAGATAACGTCTTTAAAGTTATTTTATTATAGTCTTTATTTATATAATAATATATAAAATAAGATATTTTATATAAATTATTATTATTATTATCTTCAATCTAATTATAATAAATAATAATTAAAAAGTCAATAATCCAAATAACTTAATTAACAATTTGATTTCCCTAAATAATTATTATATAATCTTAATAAAGAGGTGAAAAGAATGAATAGTATAAACGATAAGCTTCTCCACTATAGTCTTAATTTAGACTATCCTAATCCTATCCTTACTCTTGAATCTCAAACCAATTTCCTAATCCAAAAGCAATTAAACTATTTTCTCAATTTCTTTAATCCCAAAGATAAAATCCTAATTCTTGAATACCAAGACGATACAATAAGCTTAATTGTCTATCGTTTATTAAAATCTATAACAAATATTAAAAATTTTCAACTATTTTTCTATGGTAGAAAATTCAATACTCGTTCCTATGTTAAAAAAGAAAAGTTTATTACTAAACGAAAGCTAAATAAGTTAATCAATAGTAATAAGGTTATCTATATTTCAGTTGATAACCCTATTTATCAAGTAATTAAGAACAAGAAAAAATTTAATTATTTCCCTAATATAACAGTACATCCTATTCAAAATTTTACATTAGAAGAGATTAAGGCGGCACAAATATTTTATCATATTGGTTATATTAAGAACGATATTATTGAAACTAAGGAAACTAAACTTTATACTGAGTTAGAAAAAGGTAATATTGATAGTTCTCTTAACTTAGATTCAATAGAGGTAGTAGAAAATTCTATAGTCTTAATTAACTTAACTGATTCTTTAGAAGAAAATGAAAAGGTTTTAAATAAGGTTGAGAATTTAAACGGAATTTTTATTTATAATTTTAATAAAAATTTTGAAGAAATAAAAGAAAATAAAGACTTAATGAATCAACTCTATACCTTTGGAATTTACTTAAAAAACAAATCAAATATAATAGGCTATTACAATATACTTAACGAGCAAATTAAATTAAAAGACCTATCTAATTTTACTATTATAAATAGTAACGAGGTGATTGATAATGAATCCTAAAATTTATATAGTAAATGGACAAGGGGGTTCTGGTAAAGGTACTTTTGTAAACTTTATCAAAGACTACTACAACAATATCCATTTCCACTATTATTCGATAATAGACCCAGTTAAAGATTTAGCTAAAGTAATTGGTTGGAGTGGAGATAAGACAGATAAAGATAGACTTTTTCTCTATAATTTAAAAACACTACTTGACAATTATAATAATTTTAGTTTTAGTAGAATTGTAAATAAAACAGCAGGAATTATCGATAATGAAAAAAATTATAGTATAATCTTTATTGATATGAGAGAGAAAAAAGATATTGATAGGTTTAAGGAGATTTATAATTATACTAAAACAATTTTAATTAAGAGAGGAGATTATAGAGAATGTGGAAATATGGCTGATGATGAGGTTTTTGACTATGATTATGATATTGTAGTTGAGAATAATGGAACAATTGAAGATTTAAAAGATAAGGCTTTAGAATTTACTAAAAAGGAGTTGTTGTGAAATGGTGTATATGGGTAGTAAAAATAAAATAGTATCATCAATAATACCAATTATTAACAATTATATAAAAGAAAACAATATAAAAACTTTCGTTGACCCTTTTTGTGGTGGAGCTAATGTTGCAGATAAAATAGAATGTAATGAAATAATATGTTCTGACCTATCTCCGACTTTAATTGCTCTTCACAAACAAGCACAAGATGATTTTTCTTTAATCCCAGAAGATGGTAGTAGAGATTATTGGGATAATGCTTATAAAGAATACAAAAGATTGAGAAAAACTAATTGGGTTAATCCTAAAATTCCTCTCTACGAAATAGGAGCAATTGAATGGTATTCCTCCTATGCAAGAGGTGGATTTCCAAGAGGTTATGCAAAAACAACACCAAAAAGAAACTATTTTAAAGAAGTAAGACAAAATCACTATCTCCAATCTCAATCTGAAAATTATAAGAAAATTAAATTTTCTTGTTGTGATTATAGAGAAATAGAAATAGAGCCTAATAGTTTAATTTATCTCGATCCACCTTATAAAAATACCAAGCCCTATGGAATTTGCAGTAATTTCAATTATGAAGAATTTTATAATTGGATTAAAGAAAAAGCAATAACAAATCCTATTTTTATTTCTGAGCAAAACGAAATTGATGGTTTTGATTTAGTTTGGAGTAAAGATGGAGTTTTGAGGTCAATGTCTAAAGATAATTATGTATCAGCTTGTGAGAAATTATATTTTATAGATAAGAGGTGAATGGTAAAGTGAGAAATCTTGTTGATAAAGCGAATTTGCCTGAGAAAATCGTTCCTAAGTCTAAACGATTTAAAGATATAACAGGACAAAAATTCGGACATTTAACTGCTCTCTATCCCGCAGGTTACTTAGAAAAATCACAAAGATTAGCTTGGTTATGTAAATGTGATTGTAGTCAAGAAAACTATTTGCTTGTTTCAACCTCAAACTTAACAGGTGGTTCAGTTCAATCTTGTGGGTGTATTAAGAGAGGTAATAAGGTACAAAGTGCCGCCACCAAAGACTTAATTGAGGATACGATTGAGGATTGTAGTGCCGGTGGCGATAGCTTGATTGAAGATAGTTCTGCCGCCGCCCCGCCTGATGGGCGGGCGGCGAACAAAGTAGAGGAAAAAGAAGTTGTTAAAGTTAAAGAAAAAGTTGTTGAGGAAGTTAGAAAAGAAGAAATTAAGATTACTAAGAAAGAAAATCCTATTACTAAAGAAGAAAATCCTATTACTAAAGAAGAAATTAAGATTACTAAAAACGAAAATCCTAACCCCAATTCTCTCTTTATGCCGCCGCCAAATCCTATTATCAAACCTCACACCAACTCGACTGTGGCGGCACTACAGATTAAAAGAGACCTAAATCTCCCTTATACCTATAACCTTGTTTACTATATCGAAACAAGTGCCCTTTGGCTTGAAGATTTTGAACCTCACTCGCTAATCCAATTCTCAATACTTGATAAAACCGTAAACGATTTAGACGGTAAGTATCTTGCTCTATCTAACTATACTCTCGATATTAACAAGTATAAAGTAATTGATGGTGAGCCTTTCAATTCCTTTACTAAGTCAAAAGACTTTACCTTTACTAAAAAAGAACTTGAAGAGATTGATAATAATTTTCCTGCGAACGATGCTTGAAAAGTTCCCTTTATTGAACGTCACTTAAAAATTAACCTATCTAACGAGGTACTTGAAAAACTACGTTCAATCAATATAAAAACTGCAACTAACGAAATTATAAATAAGTTAATCGAAAACGAAATTCTAATTCCTAAACCTTCTGGACTATATGTAATAGACTTACGAAGAAAAGGTAAAACAAAATACTATCTCGAAAAACGTCTTGAACAAAGAATGTGTTCATATAACCTCTATAAAACAATTGAAAAAGAACTTGTCTTTACCGATTATAACGAAGCCTATTCCTACGCTGCAATGCTCTATTGTAATAGTCTTAGACGAAGAGAAGAATTAGCTCGAATTGATAGAAACGAAACAATTGAATGGGTTGTTAAACAAATCCCGAGTAAAGATAGAGACGAGTTAAGACTAAGACTTAACTTACTACCAATTAACCAAAACGAACATATTCTTTGTCTTAAGGGAGAAGTTTTCTATCACACTCAAAATAGTCCTATCTGTTACCAACTCTATCCCTTTGACAAAACTCTTACTCCAATTCCCTATGCAACAGACCTATGCAACAGAGGTTCAGTACCAATTAAATAAAAAATTTGAAATCCTAACAAAATTATTCTATAATCTTAATAGAATTGAAAAGGAGGAATTATAATGAAGCCTGTAAAGAGAACAAAGAAAAATGTTATTAAGAATTTAGTAAAAGAAAACCAAAGAATCCATGATTATAAAAGTCCTTTTGGAGTTAAGTTTTGGAATAAGATTTTAAAAGATTCCAAACGTTATGCTAAGAATAATAAGGTATTTGATAAGAATATACCTTTGGTAATTGAGAGAGATTATCAGTATTATAATAGGTGTTTGGAAACTGAAACTGATAGTGAGAAAATTGCAGTATTGAAGAGGAAAATTTTTCAATTGGAGTTTTTCTTAGATGATAGGTGGAAGAGTTTGTTTGATGAAAATGCGAGGTTATATCCTGATAAGAGGGATATACTATGGGCAGAGAATAATAGGGTAGAGTAATTGTTCTACTCTATTTTTATAGTTAAAATTTTAGTTTTATTGCAAAAAGAAGGTAGCTATTATAATATCAACATTGATGCAATTGAAATAGCCAATAATTTTCTGCGGATATAATTGTTCATAAGTGAGGTGATATAAATGAAAATTTTTATTTTGAACGGTCAAGGAAGAAGTGGTAAGCAGACATTTGTTGATACAATTATTTCAACCTTTCCGTCTGAAAAAATATTTTATTATTCAATAATAGACGCAATTAAAGAAATAGCATGGGCTACGTGTTGGGATCATAAGAAAAATAAAAAAGGTAGAAAGTTTTTATATGACCTTAAAGTTGCTTTTGATAGTTATTGTGACTTTAGTTTTATGAATGTCTTATTTAAAACAACTGAAATATTGACAAAACATCCAAATTGTTGCATATTTATAAATATGAGAGAAATTAAAGATATTGAAAGATTTAAAACTATTTTTCCACAAACAAAAACAATTTTAATTATAAGAGGAGAAGAGAAAAATTTTGGGAATGTAGCAGATGATGATGTATTTAATTATAAATATGACTATGTTATTCCTAATCACGGAAGTTTAGAAAAATTTAAAGAAACAAGTATTAAATTTGGAAAAGAAATGTTATTTGAGGAAGATGAAAATGAGTGAGTTAATTTTTAAACCAAGAAAATTAAATTTTCCATATCACTATAATTTATGTTATTATAAGAGATATTTTGTGGGAGAGAATAATAGGGTAGAGTAATTGCTCTACTCTATTTTTATTTAAATTTTACTAATCAAATATTTGAAAAATTTTTAAAATTATGTTATTTTAAAAAGAAAAGATAGCAAGCGTAGCTTGCTTTTCTATATATTTTTATTTTATATTATTTTATATTATTTATTTTTCTACTTTCAAAATTGACACTTTCTTATATTCATTTTTGACATAGCACTTCCTCAAAAATGAGGTTTGATTATGTCATTTTTGAGATAGCATAGTGTCAAAATTGAGGGTTGTCATTTATGATAGTAACCCCATTTTTGAAACTGTTATTATCATATGTAGTAAAATGAATCTTTTTTTTGAATATTCTTTTTGATAATGTTACTTATATAATGAACAGAGATGGTTGGCCGCCATAGGAGAAGATATATGCTCCCCTTCTCCTTTTCTCTGTTTGTTATATAAAGGGGAGTGAATATTTAATAGTAAGGGAGCGATATAAAATGGAATTAGCAACACCTGTAAACAATTCTTATCCAAATCAAAATGAGATAAGTATAATAAAAAGAAAATGGGAGAGATATTTAATGGTTGGAATAGACGAAATTAGAGAAGCGTCCTGTGAATTATCAAATGGGGCTTTAAAACTATATCTATATTTATGTGAGAATGTAGATGGTTATGTATTTTGGCTTAGTCCAAAAGATGTTCAAGCAAAATATAATATGAGTAAAAGTACATTTGATAGAGCTAAAGCAGAATTGATTCAAAAAGGTTATCTATCACAAGAGGGTAGAAAAATTAAATTTTATTGCAATAAAAAAGATTGTAATGATAATTTAGAAAAGTTAATAGAAAAATTAAATACGCTTGGCGGTAGATTAGAAGCAGAAAATCCAAGCCTGTTTCAAAAATATTATGATGATTTTGAAAAATAGGAAGTAAATAAATTAGAAACAGTAGATAAGATTAACGTTATAAAAATGACAATTAGAAAAATGCAAGATGAACTTGATAATATTTATAAAAAACAAAAATTTTTTAATATTTAAAAATATTATCAAGACATCTTAGTCTTGGTATTTTATTTATAATAACGTTTCAATTTCTTATTGAATAAAATATACTATATTAAATAAAATCCCTATACAATCCCCTTACAACCCCTACTTTCTTAAGAGGACTATCCTCAAAAATTTTTAACCCCGAGGTGAAACAATTGAAAAAAATCCTAACACCAATTAAAATAAAGCAACCACCTCCCCATACTCAAATTCCAATCAAATGTTTTACTTGTAAAAAATTTGATGTTTGTAAAATAAGAGAAGATTATTTAAAAACAGCTTTTCTCCTACAAAAAGTCTTAGGCGACCCATAGAAAGATTATCAACTTGATATATATCAACGTTAGTTTTGTAATCTCCACGATTTTCAAGGCTTTGATATACCTAATTGTAGTGAATATTTTCCCAAGACAATTACAACAAAGGATAATGATAGTGGTGAATTGGTTAATGCTAAATATCGTAGTAAAGACGTAATTCAAATTGTTTATAAGATTAACGGCTATTTAGTTTTATTTAACGGTATTTATAATGAAGATAGTAAGACTTATGATGTTACAATAGGTAGAGAATTTTACTATGGGATTAAATTTGAGATTAACGTAGAAGATAGTGCAAAAATAGTTGTTGGATTAGAAAGCTTTAGGAAAACTTTTTAGAATTGTTGTGCCGCCACCACCAATGATTGCTGCGGTGAAAAACAATGCTGTGAGAAGAATCAATATTGTGACGTAATCAATACAACTGCTTTTTCAGCACAACTCAACTGTTAGTATTACGAATGGGAGAAAGGTTTAACCCAAGAACAAGGTATTTGTAATCTAATAAAACGCTACCCTCATGGAATACCTTGTAAAGACGGCACATTCTACCATCTTGCAACTTACCATATCGAGCCTTATAAAGTTCCTCAATACCACCCAGAAAATGGTTCAGTTGCCTATGCTCCATTCCTTTATCCCGTATTTGTGCCGCCGAAGTGTAGTTGTAATAAGAACGAAGTGTCGCAGTCCTCATGTTGCAACAAACAAAGCACGCCGGCACAGAAGAGAGGAGACTTAGAAACCTAATGTCTAAATTAGAAGATAAAATAGAGAAAATCCTATAGGCTAATAGAATTTCCTATATAAAAGAATATAGCTTTTCTAACTTACTTGGTAAAAACAATTAGCCTTTACGATTTGACTTTGCAATTTTCTCTTATAATAAACTCCAATTCTTAATAGAAGTCGAAGGTCGTCAACATTATGAATTTGTAAAACGATTTCATAAAACCTATTCTGGTTTTCTATAGTATAAGGAAAGAGATAGAGTTAAAAATTCCTATTGCTTAAAAAATAAAATTCCTTTACTAAGAATACCATATTGGGATATTAACGATAATTTAACCCTATAGAAAATTCTAACAAATCAAGACTATAGAGTAAATAGTAAATTCTTTACTGATAATTTAATTGTAAAAAGAAATAAGAGGTGAATCCAATGGAAGCTACTTTTTTATCCATATTTGAAAATATAGGTAGTGTAATTGGGGTTTTGATAACTTTAATGACTTTTTGGGGAATTGTGTCGAAAAAACCACTTGAAGCGTTAAGGAAGATGATAAGGGAGGAAAGTAAAAAGGTTGATGAGGATTTTTAGAACGAAGTTAGGCAAGTCTTAGAGCGAGCTGATAAATGTGATAATACGATGATTGTGCTGTTACGTCATGCTATTACCGAGACATATGAGAAGTATAAGGACGAGAAAAAGTTTCCTACTCACGTTAAAGAGGACATTTGGAGTTTGTATTAGCAATATGAGTCATGGGGTGGAAATAGCTATGTGCATACACTCATGGAGCAAATGAAGGACTGGAACACGTATTGATACTAATAAACGTTGTGCTGGCACACTGTTATTAAATGGATTGATTAAAGTCAATCCATTTTATTTTCATTTTGACTTTTATTATTTTTTTTGTTATTATTATTGTAATAAAAATAAAAAGAGGTGGAATGAAATGGGCTTTGAGAAATTGCCTAATAACTTTAATGTGGAATCAATAAGTATTATAATAAGGAGGGAAAGTTTAAATTGAATATAGAACCAATAATCCAAGTTAAAAAGAAGGATAAATTAGTTGATTATAATGAAAACAAAATCCGCAATGCAATAATTGCAGCCTATAATCAAATATCTTATCCTAACTTTGACGAAATAAAATCAATTGTAAAAGAAATTTCTACTTTAGTTGCTGATAAAGCAGAACAACAAAATAATATTATAAATGTAAATGAAGTAGAAAATCTTGTAATGAGTGTTCTTTATAAAAGAGTTCCTAATGTAGCAAGAGAATTTTCTTCTTATAAAATTAAAAAAGAAAAAGCATATAAAAACCCAAGCGAAATTGAAAAGGTATTGTTTGTAAGCCCTGAAATTGCCCAAGAGAACGGTAATAAAAATGCAAGTCTTACACATATTAAAAATGCCTATCTTGCAGAAATTCCAAGTAGAGAGCTTATGAGAGAATTACTGCCTAAAGATTGCTTGGTAGCACATGATAAAGGGGCTGTATATTTTCACGATATGGCGTATAGTGCAAGAAGTATGTCGAATTGTTGTCTCTTAAATCTTGAAGAGCTGTTTAAAGGTTGTGAGATAAATGGAATATGGATAGATACTCCAAAAAGTTTTCGTACAGCTTGTACAGTAGCTACACAAATTTTAACCCATGCTACTTCTCAGCAATATGGGGGTATTACTATTAACTTGCTTCATCTTGCGAAATTTGTTGATGTTAGTCGTAACAAGATTAGACAAGAGTTAAAAGAAGAGTGGGATAGTGCTGAGATACTTGGTACTAAAGAAAGCTTTGAGAAAATTGTTGAACTTAGATTGGCTAAAGAAATTAAAGACGGTATGCAAACTTTTTTATATCAAAACAACACTCTTTGTGCTGGCACAGGTCAAGCAGTATTTCTCTCTGTATCAACTTGGCTGAATGAAAATCCAGAGTATACTGATGATTTGATTTTGGTATTTAAGGAGTTTATAAAGCAACGAATTGAGGGTATTAAGCAGAAAGACGGTACTTATGCTAATCCTAACTTCCCTAAGATTCTCTATTTCTTAGATGAAGATACTATGAAAGGCGGTAAATACTACGATATTACAAAACTTTGTGCAGAATGTAGCTCAAAAAGATTAGTTCCTGACTACCTTAGTGTTAAGATTCATAAGAAATTAAAAGGTGTTCCTACAAGTCCGATGGGATGTAGGTCGCTTCTCCATCCTTATATCTTACCTAATGGAGAATATGAATTGTGGGGTAGATGGAATTTGGGAGTTCAGAGTTTAAACCTGCCTTATATTGCAATGGAGAATAATCCTGAAAAGAACGAGGGAGTTCTATTTTCTAACTTATCATACTACTTAGATATTGCTCATAGAGATATGCTGTGGAGAGCTAATCATATATCTAAAATAAAAGCAGGACAATCACCTTTGCTTTGGGTTTACGGGGGACTTACCAAGCTAAATCCCGAGGATACACTCGAAAAAGAGGTATACAGTGGCCGCCCTTCAATTTCATTAGGATATGCGGGCTTGTACGAGTGTGTAAAGTATATTACGGGTGAGAGCCAGTTTGAAGAGAATGGTAATAAACTTGCTCATAAAATTTTGGATTATCTCAACGAGTCTAATGCTAAGTTTAAAGAGCAAACAGGCTTGGCGGCAGGACTTTATGGAACTCCTATGGAAACTCTGGTAGATAACTTTGCACAAGCTTGTATAAGAGATTTTGGTCACGTTGGAGATTATAGTGATAGAAAGTTTATAACTAACTCATATCATTATTTAGTTAGTGATAAGGTGGATGCTTTTACTAAATTAACAAATGAAGCTCAATTTAGTAATAAAACAACATCAGGTTCTATATCTTATGTTGAAGTTCCTAATATGAGTAATAATCTTGACGCAATGTTAGACATAATTGAACATATAGGAAACGAATGTCTCTATGCTGAAATTAACTCAGAAATTTCTTCTTGTAAAACTTGTGGCTTTGAGGGATATGATTTTAAAAAGATTACTGCTGAGGACGGTACAGTAAGGTGGAAATGTCCTCATTGTGGTGAGACTGATCAAAATAAAGTTAGAACTTCTTATAGGATTTGTGGTTATATTAGCAATTATACTCCTAATAAAGCGAGAAGTGAGGATATAATACAAAGAGTTAAGCATTTAAATATTCAAGAGAATTTGTAATATTGTTAAAGAAGTCAATTATAAATGATTGACTTCTTTTTTATTATATAATATACTATTTAAAAAGGAGTGATTGTAATTGAGATATTCTGATATAATTTATTTTGATAGTGGAAATGCAAGAGGTTTATCAACCGTATTGTTCGTTCAAGGTTGTACTAATAACTGTGCCGGCTGCCATAATCCACAAACACATTCATTTTCAGGCGGTAAAGAGTTTAATAGAGAAATTAAAGATAAAATAATTGATTCAGTAAAAAAGCCTTATATTAAAAATTTTATATTAAGTGGTGGAGACCCTTTACACTCATATAATCAAGAGGAATGTAATAATATTATTAAAGAGGTTAAGGCGGCACGACAGAACATTAACATTATTGTCTATACAGGTTATACAATTACAGAAGATTTTATTAAAGATAATACTATTGTAAAAGAAATTTTATCTAATGTTGATTATATAATTGATGGTAAATACGATAGAAATTTACCTACAGAACAATTGGATTATAGAGGTAGCACTAATCAAAGAGCAATTTGTAGAAAAAATAGTAATAATAAAAATATTTTAATTGATTGTTCTAAAAAATATTTTAAATTTCCTGTTGATAGTGACGAGGAAAATAAAATAGTAGCAATAATATAATAAGATTAAAAGCAAAGTTGAGATAATAAAACTTGACTTTGCTATTTTTTTATTATATAATTGTAGTGTAATAAAGATAAAGAGGAGGTAATCTAATGAACGATTATAATGTAAACGATATAGTTTCTCTTTCAGCAGGTAAAGGCTTTAGACAAAAACTTGGTATGTATTTAACTGGAGAAAAACAAGAAGCTATTAACCTCGCTTTAAGAGAGTTAATCGTAAACGTACAGGATGAATATGAAGTATATAAGCCTAAAAATCCCTTTTGTCGAATCGAGCTTGATACTAAGACAAAACGAATCGTGTGCGAAGATAACTCCCGAGGTATCCCTGTAGGTATACGAGACGATGGTGTTAATTCTCTTACTGCGGTATTTCTAATCCCCCATAGTGGTGGAAAACACACGGAGGGTGCATACACATCGGCTGTCGGAATTAACGGTGAGGGAAATAAAATCGTATGCCATACCTCGCAATGGCTTGAAGTAGAGGTACATAGAGATGGGAAAGTCTACTTTCAACGCTTTGAATCTGATGATGAAGGAGCTCACGCAACAACTGACGTGATTGTGAAAGATGGAGACAATACTACAGGTACAAAAATTACTTATGTTGCTGACCCAAAAGTCTATGGAGATATATTTATTGATATTGATAAATTGAGAAAAATGCTTTTTAGTATGAGTTTGTTTTCTAAAGGATTAAAATTTATTTTAATTGTTGATGGCAAAGAGGAAGTCTTTTATTCAGAAAGAGGTTTGATAGATGGTCTATCTAATGCAAATATTTTAACTAAACCTTTTTCTTACTATTACGAAACAGAAGATTGTAAAGTAGAACTTGCTTTACAGTGGGTATCAAAAGGTGGTGTAATAAAAGGTTATGCAAATAATCTCTTTGTACCAAATGGTGGACGTTTTATAAGTTCATTTAAATCTTCATTGACAAGAACTTTTAATTCTTTAGCTAAAGAAAATTTTGCAGGAGAACAAATTAGAAAGGTTCTTGACGGATTTGTTTCTGTAAAGGTTAAAGTTGGACAATGGTCTAATCAGCAAAAAGACTCGCTTGCAAATCCAGAAGCCGGCACAGCAACTTCAACAGCAATTAGCAATTGTTTAAAAGAATTTTATAATAGCAGAAGAAATGATTTTAATATTGTTGTTGAACTTTTGAAAAGACTAACTAAGGCTGAAAAGGCGGCAGACAAAGCAAGAGAAGCTATTCTCAATCATAATAAAGAAATGAATGCTATAAAGAAAACTAAATTGGCATTTATTGATAAGTTAAGTGACGCAGAATGTTTGGGAGAGGACGCAATCTTGTGCGTGACGGAAGGAAACTCGGCTGGTGCTTCAGTTGCACTTGGTAGAGATACAAAAAAGCACGGTATACTTCGTATAAGAGGTAAGATGATTAACGGACTTAAAGCAGAAGAAGATAAAGTTTTGCAAAACGAAGAAATTAAATTACTTCTTTATGCTTTGGGAATAGATGTTAATAATTATAATAGTAAGAAACTTCGCTATGGAAAGGTAGCTATGTGCGTTGACCAAGACGATGACGGAAAGCACATAGCTCTCTTAATCATGTCCAACCTCTATCATCTCTGCCCGCAGTTTCTTAAAGAGAATAGACTCTACTGGCTACAGTCTCCTCTCTTTATCGAGCAAGATAAAAACGGCAATCCTCTTTCGTGGTACTATAGTGACGAAGAGTTTAATAAAGCAAGAAGCCATGTGATGGGAATCATCAAGCGTGTAAAAGGACTTGGGCAACTCTCGGAGAAAGATTTGCGAGCAACAATGTTCTCTACAACGGGTGGTCAGAAAATGGATAGAATTGTCTACTCAGAAGAAGGTATTAGACAGCTTGAATCGCTAATGGGGACTGACATTGCCCCGAGAAAAGATTTTGTATTTAATAGAATTGATTTCTCAAAATATGGAGAATAATTGATTTGTATAATAAAATACTATATGATATTATAAGAGGTGAGAGATAAATGGATATAAATTTGTTAGAAGCAGTAGATGATAGTTTCTCCATTTATGCGGCAATGACAATTCAAAATCGAGCAATTGTCGATGCCAGAGATGCTATTAAACCGTCACAACGTCAGTGTATGTATTCTCAGCTAATTGATAAAATTACATATAAGCACCCTTTTAAGAAGTCTGCAAAATCAGTAGCGTCAGCCCTTGACCATGTATATGTTCACGGTGACGCAAGCTGTTATGCTCTTTTAACTCGTATGGCAAAAGATTTTGCAATGCGTTATCCTTTGGAAGATTTTGAGGGAAGCTATGGAACTATTTCAAGCGGCGATTCAGAAGCCAGTTCTCGTTATACAGAAATGAGACTTGGTGAATTGGGTTGTTTACTTTACGAGGGAATTGATAAAGAATGTATTGATATATGGTTTGATAACTATGACAATACTGAACAGTTCCCAAGTGTTGTTCCAAGTCTTGGTTATTATAATATTTGCAATGGTTCAATGGGAATTGCAACTTCTTTAGCTACTTCTATTCCACAATATAATTTAAAAGAAGTCAATGAAGCTATGATTAAATTGTTGTGGAATCCTGAAATAGATTTTGAAGAAATTTATTGTCCACCAGATTTTTGTACAGGAGCAACAATTTTAAATGCGGACGAAGTTAAAGAATCTCATCGCAATGGCTATGGGCGTGCGGTAATTATTAGAAGCACAATTGATTATGATGATAAGGAGAATAGTCTTTATGTAAAAGAAATACCTTATGGTGTCTATGCTGGCACGATATGTGGGCAAATCAAAGAAAAAATTGAATCTGGAGATTTGATAGGAATTAAAAATGTTCTTGATTTGTCTACTAAAAAAGCTAATATCAAGATAATGCTTGAAGATAATGTTAATGTAAGTTCTATTGTAAAGAAGTTATATAAATTAACTTCCTTGCAAAATAGTTATACTATTAACTTAGTAATGTTGGATAATGGTAAATATCCAAAAGTCTTTACTTGGAAAGAAGCATTACAGGCTCATATTGACCATGAGAAAATTGTATATCGTAAAATTCATGAGTTTGACTTAAAGAAAATTGAAAAAAGGCTTAATATAATAACAGGAATTTTAATAGCTATTGCCAATATCAATGAAGTAATTGCTTTGATTAAAGGTAGTGAAAAACAAGACGAAGCGAAGAAAAAGCTAATTGAGAGATTTGGTTTTAACGAGGAACAAGTAACTTCAATTCTCAAAATTACTTTATCTAAACTAATAAATCTTGAAGTACAGTCTTTTGTTGATGAAAAAGAAAAACTTTTGGCTGAAAAAGATAGGTTAAATGCAATTCTTTCTAACGATAAATTATTGTATAAAGAAATTGAAGAGGGTATGAGAAAGGTAATAGATAAATTTGGAGACGAGAGAAGAACTAAAATTCTTAATCTCGATTTTAAAGGTGATGAAGATGAACCTGAACCAATTGAGAAAAAAGAATTGTTAATTTCCTATACTAACTTCGGCAATATCTATACCCAAGAATCCAATACCTTAATTCGTACCCATCGTGGAGGAAAAGGTATTAAAAATAAACTTCTAAAGAACGAAGTTATAATTAAAACTCTTAACGACAATAACCTTAATTCTCTCTTAATCTTTTCTAACAAAGGACAAATGTATGATTTGGCAATAAGTGAACTACCAATTAACTCAAAAGTCAATATAGCTCAATTCTTTAACTTTTCTCCAAACGAAAAGATTACAACAATAACTTCAATATCTCAGAAAAACCAAATCAAATACTTTACATTCATAACAAAAAATGGTATGATAAAGAAAACGTTAGCAAGTGAGTATGAACATAAAAGAGGAAATTCGTTGAAGGCAATTAACCTTAAAGAAAACGATGAGGTTGTAAACGTATTCTTTATGAATAATGAGAAAGTAGGAATATTGACTAATAATGGAAATTATATTATAATAGATACAGAAACAATAAATCCAATAGGTAGAGCAACACAGGGAATTAAAGCAATTAAGCTTTCAGACAGTAACTATGTAATTAACTCACATATTGTAAATTCTAACGACAAATATCTAATAACACTATCTGAAAAAGGTTTAATTAAGAAAACTTCTCTTGAAGAATTTCCTCTATGTAATAGGGGAATTAAAGGTAAAAAAGTATCAGAAACAAAAGACAATGATAGGATAATTAAACTATTGACAATAGATAAAGATTATGATATTATAATAATAACAAAAGAGAAAACAATTAAAATCTCTACAACAGAAATTAGGTTGTTATCTCGTAATGCAATTGGAGTAAAAGCAATCAATATAGGTGATAATGATATTGTTTTAGATGTTATAAAGGGGTGATGAGATGGATATTGAGTTGAAGATTTAGACTATTAAGGATAACAAAGAAATTGCAATCGCCGCACTTAATTCTTATCTTGATACTATTTATAATATGACAGATAAGTTTTTCGATGAAAATGGTGAGTTGAAAAAAGATTTAACTAAAGACGAAAAGTTTGAGGACTTTTTAAAATCAACAAGACAAGACGCTTCCAATTTTGAAAACGTTAGGAGTAAGCTATTGAATGATGACTTCCTTTTGTCAATTAAGGAAATTAACTATATTGGTCTTGGTTTTATGTTTTCTTTTCTTAGAATTAAAAAGGAAACAGACAACTTAATTAAGACTAATATTGAGCTTAAAAAAATTATTGATATTGTAATGGAAGGAGTTAAAACAGATGAGGTAAACGATAATCAAATCGTTGACAAAGAATAAAAATTATAGTATTATAATAACAGAAAGTCGAGAATAAGCAAACTCAAAAGAGTAATTTAAAAGAAAACAAAGAACTTAAAACATTGACTTTCTAATATAAATAATATATAATATAAACAGTAAGAGATACGAAATTCTCTTAAAAATCTTAAAATAAAAATTTAAAAGGAGTGATTTTATTATGACAGAAAATTCAAGAAAGGTTCTCGATTATCTTAAGAGTAAGGGTGTAGGCACAGCATTCACAGTAAACGAGGTTAAGGATGCACTTGGTTTTGAATCAGGAGCAGCAGTAACAGGAGCAGTTTCAGGACTTGTAAGAAAGGACAGAGCTGAGAGGTTTATTGAAACAGTTGAAATTGATGGTAAGATGAAAGAGGTTAAGAAGTTTGCCCTTACACAGGCAGGTATGGATTTCAATCCTGATGAGGAAGATTCGTAATTAAATAAAATAGTGTTAAGGTGGAAATACCTTAACACTTATTAAAATTAAAATTGTATTAAAATAATAAAGATTAAAATAATTAAATGTAAATTTTAGGAGGATTAAATTATGTTGGATAGAAATGTTGAATCAGAGAATAATGTATATGTAAGTGGTGTTCTTAAAGAACTTGATATAAAAGAGGGCGTTACAAATGATGGTCGTAGTTGGGTAAATGGAACAGCCTATATTCAGGTAGATCAGGATATAAACGGAGAGATAACAGAGAACGTTGTTCCGATTAAAATGTTCTCAATGCAGAAAAAGAAAGACGGCTCAATCAATCCTAACTATACAAGAATACTTGGTTATAGAGATTCTTTTGTATCAGCGGCGATAGCAGACGAAAACACCGCTCCGTCTAATATAACAGTATCTCTTGGTAAGATTGATGAAAATATTTATATTGATAGAAATGGTAAAGAGAGAAGTACGTTCCAGATTTCTTCTAATTTCCTCAATAATAAGAGACCTAAAGACGATGAAGGAGCAACATTTGATATAACAGGTGTATTCCTTTGTAGTAATGAGGAAGTTGATAAAGAGGAAAATCCTACAGGTAGGCTTGTAATTAAGTTTGGTGTTCTTTCTTACGGTGGCAAGATAAATGTTCTTACTCTTTATGCTGAGGGAAACGCAAAGGCTCATATAGAGCAGAACTGGAACGATGGTGATACTGTAAGAATAGTTGGTAAGATTAAGTGTAGTCAGAAAACTGAATCGTATATGGAGGAAATTGGTTTTGGCGAGCCAATTAAGAGGACAAGGACGATTTCTTCTTATGAACTGATTGTATCTGGAGGTTCTGCAACAGGCTTTCAGGAGTATAATTCTTACGATGCCGATTCAATTAAGCAGGCTTGTGATGAGAGGTTGCAGAGAATTGCAGAGCTGAGAGAGAAGCCAAAAAAGACAACTCCTGCAAGGAATACAATTAGTGATTTTGGGTTTTAATTAAGGTTAAGGAAGAGAGGTAATATCGTAGAGTTATTATCTCTCTTTTCTTTAAAAATTTTTTAAATAAATAGATAAAATAAAGTAAAATGTAAAAGTAAAAAGTGTAAATTAAAAGGAGGAATTAGAATGATAGACTTGCTTAACCTTGAACCACAGCAGATTAGTAGAAACCTTAAAGGAAAAATGGGATTGATTTATGGAAGTCCGGGTTGTGGAAAGACAACCTTTGCGTCAAAATTCGACAAAGCATTGATATGCGGCTTTGAGCAAGGTACTAACGCTCTCCATAACGTCTATGTTCAGCCCGTAAAGACGTGGAGTGACTGGAAACAGATGGTTGGTCAGCTTATTAAAAAGAAAGAGCTTCAAGAGCGATTCTCCACACTTGTTATCGATACGGCAGATGAAGCCTTTAAGCTTTGCGAAAGGTGGACGTGTAGTCAGTATGGGGTAGAAACGGTTAAAGATATAGCAGGCTACGGCGGGGGCTACAAGATACTTGATGACAACTTTATAACAAGCTTCCGTGACTTGGCTTTTGCAGGCTATGGACTGTTGTTTATCTCCCATGAGACAGAGAAACCTTACAAGAATGATAAGGGAGAAGAGTACATGAAAATTGTGCCGGCACTCGCTAATCGCCCGTTTAACTTGATAAATAAAATGGTTGATATAATTGGTTATATAAGAGATATACCAATTGAAGTTAATGGTAATGTTGAAAGAAAACGTTTTATGTTTTTGAGAGGAGACGATAGGTTTTTAACTAAATCTCGTTTCAAATATATTGTACCTAAGATTGAGCTTAATTATGATGACTATGTAAATGCAATCTACAATGCAATTGATAAGCAGGTCGAAGTTGAAGGTGGAGCTGCAACCAACGAGGAAAATCCTTTTCTTGTTAGGAGTTTTGACGAACTTATGGAAGAAGCTAAGGAAGTTTGGAGCAGGCTTGTTAATAAGGGGTTGAGTAATAAAGCTCTTGAAATTTTGGAAAAAGAATTTGGTAAGCCAATTAAGTTTAGTGAGATTTTGCCAGAACAGAAAGAAATTTTTGAGAGAGCTTTGTTTGAGATTAAGGAAATTAGTTAATAGGTTAGAAGAAAGAAGAAAAGTTAAATTTTCTTCTTTTTTTTATTATAGTATCAAAAATTCTTAATTTCTTTTTAAGGAAATTCTTAATTTCTTTTTAAAATAGCTTTTGATTCTTGTTACTTAAACTGTAGTGCCGCCGCCCTTAGTTTTATATCAACTTACGGTGGGGCGGCACAACGTATTTTAATTGAGGTGAATAATAAAGTGCTTAGAGTATTGATTCCGGGTATGGATAATGAAACTGAGGAAAAGGTTGTTAATGGGTTAAAGGAAACGGTGTTGTTTGATGGGAGTGATTATGATACTTATAAAAATAGTCTCTATTTAGGTGTAAGTGCTGACGAAAGTAGTGTAAGTGAAGATATGCCTAAATCTTTATTAGACTTTGTCTCTTCAAACGAATCTTTTCTAACAACAAAGAAAAATGATGAAGCCACAGGTAAAGATGAAAAGGTAATGATAATAAGTTCAACAGGTGTTAATCAATATGGAGCTAATTTATTTATGTGGACACAACAAAGTTTTAATTTAAAGGACAAATCTTTTGTTACTATTGAATATTCTTCTAACCAAAGTGAATATATTGAAGTTAGATTGATTAAAAAATCTGATATAGATAATAATGGAAAAGATATAAATTCAAAAATTTTTGAGAAAGTAAAGATAAATAAAGTTCCTGACAATCCACCAGAAAAACTTGAAGTAAATGGTTATACACCAATTCCTGTTATAACAGGTTATAGTTTATATAATAATGAAGATTATTATTTATCTCAACAAATAGATATGAGAGATTTAACTACGGCAGGAGAATATTATGTAGTTCTATGTTTTCATGCTGATTTTCGAGAGAAAAAGTTATTTAGAATTAAGGTTTATTCTGAAGAAGAAGAAACTACTTCTTCAACAGTAGAAAACAATATAAAGAAAGAGATATAGTAACCCTATATCTCTTTTTACTATATACTAATTGACTTATCTCAAAAATTTCTCTATAATTATATTAGAAAAACGAAAAGAGAACACAAACAAAAGGAGGACTTATAATGCTGAAAAATCGTGCAATGTATGATAGCAGATTGAATGATTTATTTTTAATCAATGCCTATAATCCTAAATACAAATATCTTTGGGGCGGCACAGGAGATGATTTTTCTCCTGATGATACAGGCTACAATACTTATAACAAACATGATTTTGTTAGTGTAAATGAGCATCATACAATTCTTGGTTGGATAGCTTATAATATTGATTGGCAAGCTAAGTCTGCATACAATTTTGGAATGGCTTCTTTTACTTCATCTCTTATATTTATTAAAGATGTTAAACAGGTATTAGATGATATATTTAATAAGTATGGATTGGAGAGAATTGAGTGGAAGTCTTATGGCGATAATCCTGCGATAAGGGGTTATAGGAAATTTATCAAACGTCATGGTGGACGAGAAGTAGGAACTTTTAAGAATAATATAATGTTGCAAGATGGTAAACTTCATGATACTGTATATTTTGAGATATTAAAGGAGGATTATAAACCTTAATGGAATATATAATAGGATTTACTAATAATGATTGTAAAGTAATTAAACAATGGTGGAGTTCTCATAGACCAAAACCTCTTGGGAGATATAAGCAACGTCATTATGTTAGTTTTAGAATTAACTATACTGATAATGGTGTTGTAAAGGAATGTGTTTGTAGCTGTGGAGAAAAATTTATATTGAAGAGGAGTAATGTATAATGGTAGAGATAGGTTATAAAATTTTTGATGAAAATTGGCAGTGTAGAGGTTATCAGTATAAACTTAGAGAAATTTTTGAGCTTAAAGAAAATGAAGAGCTAATACTATGTGATTCAGGATTTCACTACTGGATTTCAGAAAAGAGATGTTTAGAATATTTGTTTAATATGACGAATCCCGAAGCACATAGAATGGCTAAAGTTGTTGCTCTTGGAAATATTGTAAGTTGGGAAAATAGTGGTTTTTATTATGATATTGATGAAGAAAAAAGAGCAACAGATAAAATTTTAATTCTTGAAGAGATTGATATTAAGAAAGCTGTAGAAAAATATAATATTGGTAAAGCTAATTTTGGAATGTGTAATGTTGGAAATGGGAATAAAGGTTGTAAAAATACTGGAGATGATAATAGAGGTACAAAAAATAGCGGTTCTGGTAACAAAGGAGACTGTAATAGCGGCTGTAATAATGAAGGCACTGACAATACTGGTAGTTTTAATAACGGACACACTAATTCAGGTTGGTATAATACCGGAAGTTATAACTGTGGTAATTCTAATATAGGTAATTATAATACAGGTTGTAGTAATTATGGTACAAGAAATAGTGGTAATAATAACTATGGAGATAGTAATGCAGGAGATTTTAATATTGGAGATTCAAATATAGGAATGTTTAATATAGCAGATTTTGGTGGTGGATTTTTTAATACAGAACCTCACGTTTTCTGTTTTAATAAGCCAGTAAAATTGAATGAATTGAAAAAATATGAAAAAATTATAAATAATTTGGCGAATATTGTTGTTCGATGCTATATTAAAAATAATCTACATACTTCTGAAATGACGAAAAAGGAATACGTAGAAAAGTTTAAACAGGAGTTTTCTAATTATTGAAATATTATTGATAAAGAAACAAAAGACTCAATAATGTCAATACCTAATTTTGATGCTGAAATTTTTGAAGAGATTTTTGGTATATCATTGCCGCAGTAAAGGGGGAAATCCACAATGGAAATAGATGGTAAAGTTTTTGCAGAAATAGGTTATAAGATTTTTGGACCAGATTGGAAGTGTAAGGACTTCCAGTATAAAGTTGGGGAAATTTTTGAACATAAAGGAGAAATTAAAATTTGCAAGTCTGGTTTTCATTATTGGGTAACTGAATTGAGTTGTTTAGAATATTTTTTTGGAAGTAAGTTACCCAAAGATTCTAAAATGGCAAAAGTTGTGCCATTAGGAAGAGTTGAGAGAAAAGGCGATAAAAGAGTAACGGATAAAATTTTAATACTTGAAGAAATTGATATTGCAAAAACTATACAGAAGTATAATTTTGGCTCTAATAATTTTGGTGTGCATAATATTGGCAGCGGCAATTCAGGTTGTAGTAATATAGGAACTCAAAATACTGGTTCTCAAAATACTGGCTCATATAATAAAGGTTCTAATAATACTGGTATTGTTAATACTGGTATTCATAATTCTGGGGACTATAATTGTGGAAGTTATAATTCGGGTTGTAAAAATATTGGCTTTCAAAATTCAGGAAATAACAATATAGGAGATTATAATAGCGGCTGTGGAAATATTGGACTGGGTAATACTGGTAATTATAATTATGGATATGATAATAGTGGGAATTTTAATTTTGGTAATGGTAATACAGGGGATTTTAATATAGCAGATTATAACAGTGGTTTTTTCAATACAGAATCTTATATGTTTGTTTTTAATAAACCTGTGCCAATTTCAGAAATAAAAAATAATGCAGGGCTTTGTTATTTAAGAAGTTTTGCAGGACAAATTTATGATTATCTTATAGGAAAATTATGTTCTACAAACGACAATGTAGTTGACAAAATAGCTTTTCAAGAAAAATTCAAAGAGCTTTTTAAGGAAAAATGGCAGAAAATAAATCCAAGCAACAAAGAGTTGATAAAAACAGTTCCAAATTTTGATTCAAAAATCTTTTATGAAATTTTTGGAGTTGAATTAAAATAATGTTGTGCCGGCACAACGAAATTAAAGGAGGTAATATTATGGAGAATTATGAAATAGTTTGTGAGAATTGTGGTAAAGTATTTGAGAGTGATGATGAAATGGCAACACTTTGTAATGATTGTTGGATAAAAATTGTAAATCTCGATAAAGAGGGAAAAGGAGATGAGTAAGTTAGAATTTCTAATATAATTGATTTTCTAAATAATTTTTGGTATACTTATTATAGTAAATGAGAGAGGAGAGATTATAATGAATGGTTGTTATGTTGTTAGAGTAGAATTTAATCCTTGTATAAACGAAAAGCCTTTTACTTTTATTGAACATACTCCTGAAGAAGCTATTAGAAAGATTGAATATATAGCTTATAAATATCTTACTATACGTTGGACTTATCCTGATGACCCAAAAAACTGGTATCATAATGGGTGGAGAAAAGAATTGTGGTGTAATTATCTTACAAATCATAATGATTTTGGTCTTAATATCTATCCCTTAAATTTTTCTGTTAAATATTGTGAGCCTTTGAAAGTACGCAGTGACTTTACTTTGCCACCAATTGATAGTTGGAAACCAAAGAATATAGAAAAGGAGCAATTAAAATGAGATTATGGCATAAAAATTTAATTAAGGTTCTTCCAAGAGAACAATTAGTTGCTCAGTGGAGAGAACTTTCAAGTATAGCAGGAGCTATTATGAAGAATGGTGGACCAAATCATGTTCTTGTTAATTATGTAATTGAGCATGATTTTGATGAGTTTATATCTTATGCTTATTATGTTAGAAAAGAAATGCAGAATAGAGGTTATAAGACAAGTGATTCTGTATGGAATAAGATTGTAAGCCTTAAACCTAATTATAAAATTATAATGCTCTATGATGTTTATAGCGATATTCATAATCTACGTTATCTAATGCAATGTTATTATAACTTGCAGGAGAAGTATGATAGGGGCGGCATAACGGAGAAAAATTGAAGATTATGTAAAAGGAGCTGTTATAAATGAGGGGATATAAAGCGTTTAATAGGAATTTACAATGCCACGGTTTTCAATATGAAATTGGAAAAACTTTTGAGTATGACGGTGAAATTAAAATATGTGAAAAGGGTTTTCATTTCTGTGACGAACTATTCTATTGTTTTAAATATTATCCTGCCGATCTTACAAAAACGAGAATAGCAGAAATTGAAGCCATTGGAAGTGTTGCTGTAGATTTTAGTCAGGATAAGCATAAGTTCTGTACTGACAAAATTAAAATAATTAGAGAATTGACTTTTGAAGAAATTGTTAAGAAAATGAATATAGGCAACCCGAACTTTGGTTATGGAAATGAAGGAGAAAATAATTTCGGCAGTCTTAATATTGGTACTAAAAATTATGGTTCTACTAATAAAGGACAATTTAACTATGGAGCAGGTAACATAGGTGGTAGTAATATAGGAATGTCAAATACTGGCACGGATAATAAAGGATACCTTAATGTAGGAAATTATAATATAGGAGAATTAAATAAAGGTGATGGTAATATTGGTATAAATAATAATGGACAATTTAATATAGGAGTTTGGAATAAAGGAAACTATTGTGTAGGTGTACTATGTGATAAGACTGTAACAGTAAAAATGTTTAATAAAGATACTGATTGGACTTATGAACAATTGAAAGATTTTCAGTTAGACCGAAAAATTCAGGGTATTATAGACGATATTCCTACAAAAGTTGAAATTGCTAAGGAGATAAAGAATTTGCCTAATTTTGATAATAAAATTTTTAAAAATATAACTGGTATTGATATTAAGGAAATTTTAAAGAATACAAGGAAGGTATTATAATGAAATTCTTAAATTTATTTGATAAAAATTTAATGAGTGAAAATTTTAAATTTGAAGTTTGTACAGGAATATTCTGTACAGAACCTCAAACAATTAAATTATTTAATAAAGAAAGTGATTGGACTTTGCAGGATTTTAATAAAAATAAAATTATTGAAAAAATTATAAAATTGATCGATATTAAAAATTACACAAAAGAGGATATTGAAATAGCCAAAGAATTATCAAAAATGCCTAATTTTGATAATGAAATTTTTAAAGAGTTTACAGGTCTTAATATAGAAAATATAATTAAATAAGGAGTTGTTATTATGTATAGTTATTACGAAAATGTTAGAGATAGTGTAATTGATTTCTTGATTGAAGAGGAAATAGAGCTAACAAGAGATAACTGTGAGGAAATTTATGATAGATTGTTTTGTGAGGACAAAATTACAGGAAATGTTTCTGGCTCATATACATTTTCAAGTGCCGCCGCAAGACAATATTTGAGTAGTAATACTTCTTTAATACTTGAAATGACCGATGAATTTGGTTATAGTGCCAGTGAAATAGGGTATAAGTATTTAGTAGAGCCTGAAATTGTTGATGTAATGCTAAGATGTTATGTGTTGGGGAGAGTAGTTGATGAACTGGTTAATGAAAATGAGGAGAGTAGAGCAATGAGAAAACAGTTGACTAATAATAGTCCGCTTGTTGGAAAGGAGGTAGGTTAATGGAAGTGCGGCTCACTATAGAAAATAAAATACTTACAATAAAAGGAGACAATTTGGAAATTAAAATTGACGAAACTAATGAGACTGATGATAAATTATCTAAAGAAATAATAGAATCAAAAATAGCAGAATTAAATGCTGAAAACGAAAAATTAAAAAAGAAACTTAAACAGGACAAAATATGGGAAATATGTGAATTATTATAATAAGAGGTGAAAAAATATGATAGGTTATATAATTGTTGATGAGGAAAATAGAGATGTTCGTTCTTGTATTCAGAAGAAAATTTATCGATACCAACCAGGTGAAGATTATCTTATAGAAGAGACTGAGGGAGTTAATGTTTGTAATGAGTTTCTTTTCTATATTACAATAGAAGATTGTATTTTTGAGATGATAGGAACTAATAATTGTAAAAATATAATGCAAGTTGAAATTTTAGGTGATATAATAAAGCATGAAAAATATGAAGCATATTATACAAATTATATTCATATCATAAATTTCTTAGATAAGGATAGACTATTTTGTGCTTTAAAAAAGAAAATTAAAAATTTAGATTTACTAAATAAAGAAATTGATGAATATAATTATGAAGAGATTGTTAAAAATGATATTGAAGAATTTTTACATCATAAAGAGAATTATATTATAATCAATAATATATTATATTGGAAACATCCAGTAGATAAAGTATGTAGAAAAGTAAATTTAAGAGAATTAAAACAAAAAATGCACTCTAATGAATGTTTACATTATTGTCTTACTTTAGACGAAGCTCAACACTATATAGATTTAAATGAGGATTTAGCATATAAGATTTGTGAATATTATGGACTTCAAAATTCAACTTCGATTAAAATTGATGACGCAATTAGAAACTACTATATTGATAAGTGGATTGAAAAGCTAAATAATTGACTTTTCTAAAAAATTATTTTATTATATAATTAAAGTTAAGGGATATTCGATTAAAAGAATATCTTTTAAATTGGGGATTAGCCAAGCGGTAAGGCACAGGACTTTGACTCCTGCATCGAAGTTTCGACTACTTCATCCCCAACCAATAACGTGTTGTGAGAGGACACGATAGAAGATTTCTCCGTCGTATAAGTAGCAGTACAAAAAGACTCTAAATCTTTGGGGCGAGGGTGGCGATTCCTTCCGGAGAAACCAAAAGCTCGTATAAGGCGAGAAGATAGAGAAATAAGCAAAGAGTAATTAACTTTGTTATGGGTGGTCTCCTAACGCCTTTTCTCTATCTATTTTTATAATTAGGAGAAATAAACAATATTAAATCGTTGACTTTCCTTAAAAACTATTCTATAATATTATTAGAAAAACGAAAGGAGAACTTAAAATGGTAATCTCAATAATGTTTAAAGACAAGAATAAAGTTTTTAAAGGAAAAACTTATGACTTTATCCTCAACAAAGAGGAGACAATACCTGAGAAAGGTTCAATCATACATTTAATGACTTCTAACTATGATTATAAATTCTATGGAACAAGAGTTAAAGTTGTTGATGTTAAAGAAACTTCTCAAACAGCTACAGAGGAAGTTAGATTTATACTATCGAGTTTGGAGGATTAAAAATGGAGTTTCTCTATTTCTTAGTAAAAATGGCAGTATTAGTATTTGCAATGAAGTTTATTTCAGATACTTTAATTGCTTATTTTAATAGTAAGACTTACAAAGATAAAGATAGTATTAAACCTAAAAGAAAAATTGTAGACGAATTAAATAACAAAGAAGTTAATGAAGTCCATAGGTTTAAAGAATAAGTTTAATTTGGTCGGCACTTGACGTTTGTGCCTTACCCCTTTAAAGTTAAATCGAAACGTTAAGTTCAGTATTATCTTAAAAAAATACGAAAGGAATGCTCGCTGCAACGACAGTCCTCCACTTTGCAGAGTGGTTGTAGGGGCTTTAGTTTAATTAAAAACGTTTCAACTAAAGGGAAAAGATGGATAATCGGAATGTCCAAGCCCCTCTTTATTAAGAATAATTAAGTTGAGGTAATGGTTAGATGAATATATTTTTGATAGTAATTTTTATATTAAGTATAATAATACTAATAATGGAAACATTTGATATTCCCAAACATATTCAAAGATTGGGTTTGTAGAGAATAGTAGTATTAAAAATGTTTCCCATAGATTCAGGAGTAACACAAAAAGAAACTTATAGAGCCGAAATTCTTTTTGGTAATGAACATCTATGGGTTATTATAACAAAAGACCAATATGAAAATTTTTTTGCTAAAGGAACACAAATTTCTGATACATTTAAAAATTTAAAGAATAATATTGTATCATTTTATTTCTAAGTGTCATTTAATGACACAATAAGCGTACCTTAGATTAAAAGTAAAATCGCCTCCCTTTCAAGGAGGAGACATCGGAGCGTTACCGATAGGTATGACCAAAAGCTTAGTTTAAATACTGAGCTAATGACCGCACGTGGCGCAGTTAGCTGAGACGCACGGGACTTACTTGGTGTCGTGATTAGACGAACAATTGGGGCAGAACCAATCATCAAGACCAAAATCCCGTACCCAAGTGGTAAACATCGAGGGCGCACATCCCTCCGTGCGGACTAAAATAAGTCGAGAGAAAAGATATAATTTGCTTTTGAAAAGATTTGGTTTGCATATCACCTCCTTGAATTTTCTCTCGACTTTATTTTTTTAATAGGAGGATATTAAAAATGAAAGATAATATCGATACAATAAATAAAAAGGATATAGCAAATAGTGAAATAATTAGAAGAATGATCTTTGACAAAGCCCTTAATAGTATTTTCTTAGGAATTAAAAGAAAAGCTCAAGAGGGTACAGACAATTATAATTGGAAATACTATATTCCAATTAGCCTTGAGCAAGCCCAAAACGAACTTACAAATACTAAATGGTATAAGAGAACAATAGATAATGTTGAATACTATGTAGTTACAGGTTCAATAGGTGATAATGGTTGCTTTGTGGCGGCACGAGGAGACGATTCAAGAATGAGAGATTATGTTGAAAAGTTAGCTGAGAATAGAAGAAAAAGGTTAGAAAAATTAGTTAAACAACAACAAGAAGATAGAGAAAATATTGCTAATCTTGATAAAAGTACAATTACAACTACAACTTACGACCGTTGGAAGAAACGTCATGATAAAAATTTTGAAGCGTATTGGAACGATACACATTTAGCTGATAATAAGTAAATAAGATAATTTTGTAAACCTCCAAAATTATTTTAATATCTACCACTACTTAACGGGCATTAAGTAGTGGTACTAAGTTCCTTTAGTTTAAAAGCAGAACAACTCCCTTTTAAGGAGCAGAAGTTGGAGCATTACCAACAAGGAGCATTACAACAAATGAAAGTGAGGTGTAAGAATAAAATCGTGCATTATTTAATAGGTGGTTTTGTATTTTTTCTAATAGGCATAATGATAATTTTTGATGATTTAGATTAAAGGAGGATTTTTAATGGAAAAAAGAATAATAACTTTTGAGGATATTAAAACGATTGATAAGATTGAACTTCATAATTATAATATAACAAGAACAGTATTAAATAATATTAAAGATTTTTATATTATACCTTATGACGAACAAGGTAATAGAAATTGTACCGATAATATTGTAGGTTATGATATAACTTTTACTTCTCCAGATTATTCAGAATGGACTGATGAAATCAATCATTTGGTTCTTCATGGGCAATTAGTAAATGGAGAAAAATATTATATGACATTAACTGGAACAGTTAAAATTGATAAGGAGAATTTAAATTTGACAGATAATTATAAAGGATTTAAGTATTGCGGTAATATTAAAAAGAAAATTATTTTTCTCTATCCTGATGTGAGGATTGTGTAATGGAAATTAAAATTTCTTATTTTTATAAGATTAGATTCTTTAAACCTTATATGATACCATTTTCAACCGCAATATCAGACCCGAAGTGGTATCATCAGAGCAAAGGTTTAGACTATGTTTTTAAGGATAAAAACAATGTTTATAATGGAATTAGAGCAACACCTTTAGCTCCTATTATGACGTTTGATGGACAATGTGTGGGCGTAAAGAATTGCAACTATTCTCCTGAGAAATGCTTGTTTTTGGCTAATTACTATAAGCAACTTAAATCTTTAGACTTTTCTTCTATAGTAAAGAGAATTGAGGAACTTAGTTTTAAGGTTAAGCAAATTGAAAAATTTGAGGAAGAGCCAATAGCAGTTTTAATTGTCTATGAAACTCCTTTGAATCCTTGCTCTGAGCGAGTTATGCTGAGGAAATGGTTTGAGGATAACAATAGAGAACTAAAAGAATTTTAGTTAATAACCCTTTTAAAGGGTTAAGATAAATTCCTATCATTTTAATCACCGAAAAAGGGAACTATTCATTTAGTTCCCTTTTATTTTTTTTGAATTTCAAATTGACATTCCTATAAAATTCTAATATAATATTATTAGAAAAACAAAAGGAGAGGATAATAATGAGTGATAGTAAATATGTTGTGCCGCCGCTTCATAAAGGTAGGTTCTTAATTAGAATGCTCGATAAGGAGAGTGATAAGTTGTTTGAGTGGAGAGAGGGTTGGATTACTAACGATAATATTTATGGCTTCTATAGAATTTTTGATGGTTGTTGGAGTATAACAGATATAGCAACTGGAATGGGATATGGTTTTGGTGAAACAAGAAAAGAGTGTATTGAGAAAATTAACTCAAATCCTAATAAATATAATTCTGTTAGAAATACTAATCTCTATCAAACCGCTGCGGCGGCACTTCGTAAATATAAAGAAGAAAATAATATTGATTAAAAGATAAATAAAAATTGACATTTCTAATAAAATAGTCTATAATTATTATAGAAATTGAAAGAGAGGTAATTATAATGGCTAAATTTCATAAAGGTTCTTTTTTAATTAGAATAGTACCTAAGAATGAGAAAAATTTTGTAACAGTAACAGGTTGGATTAGTGATGATGGGCGTTATGGTTATTATAAAGGTGTTGTAGGAAAAGATAAAATCTATAGTGAAAAATCTAATGCAACGTGGACTGCAACAGATATTGCAACAGGTTATAAACTTTGCTCGTTTAAAACAAGAAAAGAGTGTGCAGAATGGGTTGAGATTTCAGAAGCTAAAATTGAGAAAAAGCGTAATGAAAAAGGATATAATGAACTTGTAAAAGACCTTAACGATTTTAAGTTTAATCAAATGAAGAAAATAGCAGAACAAGAAAGGGTAATTAAAATGACAATTGATAAAGATGAAATTTTCTCAATACTCTCCGACATACTTGGAGAAAATGCTGATGGTATCTATGTAAATGAAAGGACAATAGAAGATGATAACGATGAATTACCAATTTTCTCAACAAAAGATTTTTCTTCTATAGTAACAAACACTAATACCCACAACGATTATTTCACTATTTATAATGGAGTATCAAGAGTTTGTTTTGTTCCTTCTAAAAGAGACTATGTAATTAAAATAGCAATTAGCGGTACTTATGATTATACAGCTAACTTAGAAGATAGAGATTGGGAAGAGTTTAATAAAGATTTCTATAATAAATATGGCTATGAAATTGATTATGATGTAGATTTTCCAAGTGAATCATTATCTCATGAAAGATTTTTGAATGATAATGTTGATTTAATGGAAGAGGAAAATAAAATGAGATTGAATAGTGATACAATAACTCGTGAGATTTTAGTTCCAAATATTTTTATAGGAATGTGGCATGGAATGAAAATTTATATTCAAGATAAGGTAGAATATGTAGGACAATTGCCAGACGATTATCTTATTCCATCTTATGACGAAATAGAGGAAACTCTTAATGGTGTTTGTAAATATACTATGCCAGCTGATTTAGCTTATGCTTTGTATAAAGACTATGGAGAGGATTTGTTTGTGAAAATTGCTAAAGATTTTAGAAAAAATTTTATAACAGACTTACATGAGGGGAATTTTGGTATAGATTGTTGTAATAATATTAGGGTTTTTGATTACGCAGGATATGATGAACAGGTTGTTTATTCTTATTAAGAAAGGGGTTATAAATATGGGAGTTATTATATATGGTATTTTTAAGATTCTATTGCTTGCAATTGTACTTTATTTATTTTATAATACAATATGGAATTTGTTCTTTCATAAGTAATAAAGGAGGTTAGATAAATGACAAAGATTATTTATTCTGATTTTAATTGTGGTGAGATTGTTAATTCAGATATACTAAATGTGGCGTTGTCTCAACTTAGTCCTACTAATAAATATAAGCCAATTACATATTTGGGTAAGTCAGAGGACAATAAATATTATTATTATTTGGTACTAAGAGAAAATGAAGAAATAGGTAGTGCTATTGTAAAGGTTACTATTTATAAATTGAATGACGAAGTGCCACCCGCAATAATTTCAATGGATTGTGTACTAAGAGGAGTTAAGGAGGAAGATTAAATGTCTGGTAGGCTTTTTATCACAGGTGATACTCACCAATATATTGATATTAAAAAGCTTTATAGTAATAAATTTAAAATTGAAAACGATTTGACAAAGGACGATATTTTAATTATACTTGGTGACGCAGGATTTGTATTTAATGAGGATTCTGATAAAGAAAAAGTATGGAGATATTGGATTAGCACTAAGCCCTATACTACAATTTGTGTTCGTGGTAATCATGATAATCCTATTGCTATTAGCAAATACCCGATAATAAATGCTTACGGCGGCAAATTGTACCATATAGAAAATTCTCTTTACTATACTACAGACGCAGGTATTTATAATTTTAATGGTAAGGTTTGTCTCTGTATAAATGGTGCTGATTCTATTGATAGAGATATAAGACAAGACGGAGTTTCTTGGTGGAAAGAGGAAGCTATTACTCAGAATCAAGTTGATAATGCTATAAATAATGTTGAGCGTTATAATGGAAAAATTGATTTCTTACTTACACATACAGGTGGTAGTGAGGTTTGTCATAGTTTAGGCTTTACTCCTATGCCCTCAGACCTAATGCTTGATAAAGTAATCAATACAGTTGATTATAGCAAACATTATTGTGGACATTATCATAAGGACGAATATATTAGTCATAGTGAGAGAGTTGTATTTAATGACATAATTGAGGTGAGATAATGAAGTTTAATTTTAATCGTAAGCAAAAGTTTCTAATATCTTATCTAATAAATGGGCTTAGTGATTTTAGAACAACAAAAGAGGAAAGAGAATATTTGTTAGGTAGTGAACTTGTAAGGGTTAATAGAACTATATTTCTTAATCCTGAGCAAGAAGAGTTTTCATTTGATTCTAAAGGCTATACAAAAGACGAGTTAATAGAAATCCTTAATAAAGGGTATCTTGCACATAAAGATTTTCTTGAACAGCAAATAGAGGATTGTAAGAAAGAACTTCTCACAATGCCACCGAAATACAGGGAAATGAGGAAACTTATTAAAGAAAATAAACAAGAAGAGTAATTTGGTCTAAAAATTGACGAATTGCTTAATAATTTGATTTTTCTAAGAAATTACGATATAATATTATTAGAAAAGATAAAGGAGGAAGATAGAAATGAGAGTAAGAGTTTATTTGACAAGTTACAACGAGACAAAGGATTTTTGCCAGACACTTAATCTTGAAGATTTTAATGGTAAGGCAGAACTTGTGAGTGGTGATGGGAGGTATAGGGTAAATGCTAAAAGCTTCCTTGGTTGCTTACTTGCACATTCTGAGTGGGGAGGAGATATTTTCTTTGAGAGCGAAGAGGACTTGTATAGTGTAATTGAGCCATGGGTAGCAGTTACATATAATGATGGGGCTTATATTCACGAATAATAGTTAAGGAGGTTATGTTATGAAGATAGTTAAAACTTTAATTGGAATAATGGCGTGTGGTGTTGTTGCAACAGGAGCAACAGGAATAACGACATATGGAGTTGATAATCCTACAGACTTCTATAGCGAAGAGGAAAGGAAACCAATTGAAACGGAAATAGATAGAAATACTAAGATTAGGTCAATTGTACTTGAAATAATCGGCTATCCTCTTGATACTACAAAATGGAGTGAGGAACAGACAGCAAATTATATAAATACTTGGGGAAAGATTATTGGTAATTTCTCCACTTGTGTTGATAATAGACAAGCTTGGAATCAGTATTGTTACCTAATTAAAGAAATTGAGGGAGCTACAGCAGAAGAGCCAAGCGAGATTCAGAAAGAACTAAAAGAAAACGGCAAATGGGACGATACTTATGATGCTTATTGGGAAAAACTTGGCAGTCTTTATCCCCCTGTTAAAGGTTTCTATAGTGCCGCCGCCAATGAAATTGCTGTAAGTTCCTCTATCGAGACTACAGAAACGACAACAACTTCAATAGAGACAACCAAAACAAGTGAAACAACAACAACAACAACAACTGAAACTGAAACCTCAACAGAAATAGTAAGCGAAACCACAACATCAATCTTGACTGCGGCGGCAATTGAAGAGACTACAGACTCTACAATTGAAACAACAACAGAAGAGACAACGACAACTGAGGAAACAACAATCGAGGAAACTACAAATACTACAGAAACTACAAACCCTACTACAATTCTAACTGAGGTAACAACTTCAACAAATTCCGAAATTCCCCAGACAGGAGACAAAAGCGGTATAATCGCTGCAATAATAGGTTTAATAGTATCTTGTATAACCTTTATTGTATGCTTTGCTAAGAGAAAGGACTAATTAAAATGAAAAGAATAACAGAAGAACAGAAAGTACAAATTAACGAACTTTACTATGAAAACCATAACAAAAGTCTAACAGCAAGAATATTGGGAATAAGCCCTGCAAGTGTTTCCAAGTATATAATTGAGGGTTATGTTCCTAAAGCTAAAAGGGCTGAGGAAACTTGTGAAATTGAAGCAAAAGGAGTTAGTGTTTACCTTAACGATATTGTTGAAAATGTAGAGGAAAATTTTCTTAAAATTTGTTGTCTTAGTAAAGAAGAAAAGGCAGAATTAGAAAAATTACAATCACAGTTGTATTGTTAAGAAAGGAGTTATTATAATGAAAGCTTTTGAAGTAATTGAAGCCTGTGACAATAAAAACTACATGATTAACTTAACACATGACTTCCATAAAGAAAACCCTAAGTTTGTACTTAACTGTTCCTATGGGATTCTCGCAGCACGTTTAATGGGGCTTAGTTATCCTAATTATCTTCTCTATTGTCAAAGTAAAGGTGGTACGATAAAGGGGAGAGTTGGATTTCCATATGTTGTTTTTAAGGAGAAAGTTAAGGCTGAGGAAATTTGTAGTAGAATAAATAGTGAATGGAATAAGGTAAAGGAGAAAATTAGTAATTCGATAAGGTAATATTACTTATAGTAGATAGAAGAAATTCTATCTACTTTTTAATTTTGAGGTGAGATATTGTGATAAAGTCGCAAGGTAGAGCAGAGATAATTGGTGCTGCTAAAATGCAAGAAGCGGTTACAGATAGTAATTCGGCTTATAGAGATGTTCAGATTGAGATTTATAGTTTTAGTTCCAGAGGAGAATCTAAGAATATACAACTTGTTTTTAAAGACCAAAATGGTTATGTAAGTTTTGAAGATATTGTAAGTTGGAAACTTAAACCTGAGAATTTTACAATTATGATGGGAGATAACGAAAATGCTCCTCATGCAGAGAATGGTCAAGATCATACAGGAAGTTATTGGGCAAGTGGAGTAGAAAGTGTAGAACATAGTTTTGAACATAATCCTATATTCTGTTGTATGAATAATGAATATGATAAAGGTGGCAGTTTTTCAACTAAATGTCCGGGAGCAGGATTTGTAAAAGTTCATTGCACAACAAAATTTACTAATAGCACTAAATTTACAGTTTCAATTAGTGGCGTTGAAAATGTTAATTTTAAAACAGGAGAAAAAACATCAGAAACTTTTTCCTAATTAAAAAGTCAAGGAATTTCTCAAATTGAATTTCCTTGACTTTTCTCATTATTTCCTCTATAATATTATTATAAAAACGAAAGGAGAACAAAATGAAAATGAATAAAATAATAATATCAGTAGGTTTACCCGCAAGTGGAAAATCAACCTACTTTAAGAAAAAAGAATTTAACGACTACTACTATGTATCTTCTGACGAAATAAGAGAAAAAGTCTTTAACAACGTAAACGACCAAACCCACAACGGAGAAGTTTTCGATATAATGTTTAAAGAATCAATTTCTGCTCTAAGAAACAAATCAAACGTAATCTACGATGCAACCAATGTTAATAGAAAAAGAAGAATTTCCCTTATCAAAAGACTAAGACAAAATATTGACTGTATAATTGAATGTGTACTATTTGTAACCCCATATTCAATTTGCTTAGAAAGAAATAACAATAGAGAAAGAACAATACCCGAATATGTAATCAATAGAATGTATCGTAGTTTTCAAATACCCTCTATTGACGAAGGTTTTGACTCAATTAAAATTTACAATAACGAACCACTACCAATTCAAACAATCGACATTCCACAAGACAATCCTCACCATACCTTATCCTTAGCAGACCATATGAAAGTTGCTAAAGAATTTGCTATTAAAAACAACTACAATTCTTTAGTAATAACAGCTACAGCCTATCATGATATTGGTAAAAGTTTTACAAAAACCTTTTACGATAGAAAAGGAGTTTTTAGCAATATTGCACATTATTACAATCATAATAATGTAGGGGCATATAATTATTTAGCTTCTAAGAAATTCTATGGGGATATTTATAATGAGATAGTTGATAATGAAATTACAATAGCATTGTTAATTGAACACCATATGGACTTTTATTCGGGAGAAAAGGCTTTAGAAAAAGTTAGAAATCTCTATGGGGATAGGTTCTTTGAGTATTTGACACAACTACATAATTGTGATATGGCGGCACATTGAATCCCTCGTTGTGCCGCCGCTTTTATTTTTATATCAACTTATATCGTGCCGGCACAACAATTTACTATCAACCTATAATAGGGCGGCACAATAATTTTAATATCAATTTACTGACGGCGGCACAACAATCCTAATCTAATATTAACTTTAACCCTAATAACTAAACTACTATAAAGTCTACTATCTTTCCCTACTTATAACCTAAGAAAGGGCTATAAGCCTAATAAAAAGAGGTGAAAATTAAATGGCAAATGTCGATACAATCCACCCCAGTGACCTGTCAATGTATCCTATGAACAACTGTTGTAATACGGTAAGCTCTTCTGGAACTGACGATAAGTGTGGCTGTGGAAATAACTATTACTGGATTCCTCCTGTACCGATGGACTATCCCCCTCCTCCTTTTCCTTGTCCTCCCTGTCCTCCGCCTTGTCCTCCGCACCATCACCACCATCATGATTGCGGTTGCAACTGTGGGGAAGAGATTTTGGTTAGTAAGAAGTCTACTGAGGGACAGATTTGTAAGCTCTCTAAGCAAGCTGCGATTGTTAATAGAATGATAGAAAATCTTGATAAGAAAAAAGATGCTATTATTAAAGTTGGAGATGTTAGCTACAATTTTGGTAATATTGACTTAGAGGTTGATTCTTGGAAAGCGACAAGTGAGTTGAGTGGAAAAGACGGCTATGCAGATACAGTAATGGAAATGTGTAAAAAAGAACTTGCTTTAATTAAAGAGAAAATTTCAGAGTTAGCTGAACAATTAGATAAAGAACTTGAACAAGTTTCTTATGCAGGTTTGTTTACCACTGTTGCTAAAGAAAATAAGCAAGACTAATTTATAATTTTATTTTGTTTAATGCCAAGACTTTGTTAGTCTTGGTATTTTTTATTTATAACACTATTTGATTTACTCTATATTTTTTATTATAATAATAAAAGAAAAGAAAATAGTAGATTTCTAAATACTAAATTCTTTTTTCTAAAGAACAAAGTTAAAACTATTGAGCTGCGTAGCAGCGAAAAGCTTTCTTTTGGCTACTTTTCTTGGCTTAAGAAAAGTAGCGTCCATTATATACTAACCGATTCCAGTAGGAAAAAATGAAGATTCAGTAAGACAACCTGACAAACTCAGTAAGACAAAGTGAAGATGAGTAAGACAAACTGACAATCTCAGTAAGACAAAATGAAGATGAAGATTTTTATTGTAAGAAACTCTTCACTTGCTTACTTTAAAGATAGAGCAATAAAAGCTCAATAAATAATAAAAGAAGGTGTGTTTATGAAAAATAATGTAAGTTAGGTAAGTAATAATAAGGGTTGTAATTTGCCAATAGTATCTGACCAAGAAGAGGTTCAAAGAAATTCTATGCGACTTTATGTATATTTGGTGTCAATTTCCAAATTTAATGGTACAAATAAACCAAGAACTTTTTCTCACAAAGATTTCACAATCAACAAAATAAAAGATATGTTAAATATGCACCCAACAACAATTAAAAAATATTGGCAACTGTTAGAATTGCATGGTTTAATTAAATATGAAGGTCCTGCCAAACTTGATTTATCGTGGGATAAGGCTTTTATGGCAAGAAAAAAAGATGGAGCAACATATTATTCTATTCCCAAAAAGAATCCATATAGAATAATGCCAAAAGAAACTCTTGATAAGATTCAATATACTTATTTAGTTAGTGAACAAGAATTAAAACTTTATTTACTATTAGCTGAAATGCAAGAAAGATTTTGTTATATGAACTCTGCGGAACGTAGTTTTACAATTGCTGATTTGAGACAATTGTTGTGCTTATCAAAAGACGTTAAAAATAATAAAGCAATTATTAGCGGTTTAATTTGGTTAAAAACATTGGGCTTAATTAACTATTCAATTGCGGAAGAAACAAACAATTTAGGAGTAAAAATGAGTGTATTCTATTTAATTAGTGTAAATTACTATACTAATGGTGGAGAAGCTAAAAAATATCTAAATTCTGAGGGAGAAAAAATTTCGTCTCAATTAAAAGAAGATTTGTTAAATTATCAAAAAGTAGAAATTTTTTAATTTTATTAAAAGAAGTATAGTCAACTCCTATACTTCTTTTCTATTCTACTATGAAATTGACTTTTCTAAAAAAATCCTCTATAATAATATTAGAAAAACGAAAGCAGTCCTCAAAACTGCAAATAATAAAAGGAGTAATGTAAAATGGAAATTAAAATTGATAATCTCGACATATGGAATATTGAAGCTCAAAAATATTGGCAATATCCAAAAACCTACGATATAAACAAAAGACGAGAAGAAGCAAAAGCAATTGTTCTAAGCGGCAACGTTCTTGGCTCTACAAAAGTAGACGGTGCTTGGAATATGATAGTCCGTGATATGGAGGGCAACTATCATCTTAGAAGTCGAACAAAAAACGTTGACGGCGGCTTTGTAGACAAAGCAGATTGGATTCCTCAGATTATAAACGAAATTGATTTGCCTAAAGGAACAGCAGTAATAGGCGAAATTTACTTGCCTAATAACGAGGGTAGTAGAAAAGTTACTTCCGTTCTCAATTGTCTTAAATCAAAATGTCTTGAACGTCAAGAAAAAGGAGAATTTCTCCATTATTATATTTTTGACGTAATAATGTGGAATGGGAAGTCAATTGTTGAAGTCCCGTTTGAAAAGAGAATTAAGGATTATCTCTATCAACTTAAGGATAGAAACTATTCTTATATTGAAATAGCGGAGTACAAGGAAGGACAGGAACTTTGGGATTTGTACGGAGAAGTTTTGTCTCAGAATAGAGAGGGAATTGTAATTACACAGAAGTCTGCTAAATACTACTTTAAACGAACCCCAGCCCGCATTACAATTAAGCTAAAGAAAGAACTCGAAAATCCAATTGATGCTTTTCTCGATGGGGGTTACGAGCCGCCGACCAAAGAATATACTGGAAAAAGCCCTGAAACTTGGAGTTACTGGTTAAATGTTAAGACTGGTGAGAAAACGGATAAGAATAAGTATGTGGAGTATAGTAATGGACGAGCTTGGATTCCGATTACAAAGAACTATTACTTTAACCGTGCCGGCTCAATCTCAATTTCTTTGATGAAGGACGGTGAACCTTATCACTTGGGTTTTATAAGTGGAATAACTGATGATGTAAGAGAGGGAATTGTGGCGAATCCTGAGAAGTGGAAAGGTAAAGTTGTTGTTGTAAATGCAATGATGTTGGAGAAAATTGAGGGAAATTATTCGCTTCGTCATGGAAAGATAATGGAATGGAGAGAGGATAAGACTGCTGAGGAATGTACGTTTGACCAGATTAGTAGTGAGGAGGTTTAACTATAGTGAAAGTATTAAGTTTGTTTGATGGAATCTCTTGTGGACGTGTTGCCCTTGAAAGGGCGGGAATTAAGGTAGAAAAATATGACGCTTTTGAAATAGATAAATATGCAATTCAAGTATCTCAAAAGAATTATCCTGATATAATTCAACACGGAGATGTGTTTAATGGAGACTTTACACAATTTAAAGGTTATGATTTGCTTATTGGAGGCAGTCCTTGTCAACATTGGTCTATTGCTAAAGTTAATAGAGAAACAACACCAGATGGGGGGGGTGGCAAATTGTTTCTTCAATATGTAAGAGCATTAAAAGAATCAGAGTGTAGATATTTTTTATATGAAAATAACAATTCAATACATAATAATATTAAAGAATTTATATCAAAAGAACTTGGTGTTGAGCCTATTACAATAAATTCTGCACTTCTTTCTGCTCAACAACGGAGACGTTGTTATTGGACTAATATTCCAAAAGTTACTCAACCTAATGATAAAGGCATCTTACTTAAAGATATACTCGAAAATGGACAGCCTATCAATGATGATAATGGAAAATCTCGTACCATAAAAGCTTCTTATATGAATACAAGTATTTCTAATTTAACTCGTCAAGACGGTTATGGAGCAAGCGGTGCTGCAATTCCTGTAGATATAAATAAAGAATATGGACTTGATAATCTTGACAAAAAAGATATAAAAATTAGAAAAGATGGTAAAGAAGATTATATTACTGCTATCAATAAAAATTCAACAATTTGTAAGCCTATTAGAATTGGTGAATTTGGAAAAGGAGGACAAGGACAAAGAATTTATTCAGTCTATGGAAAATCAGTAACGTTAATGGCTAATAGTGGTGGATTAGGAGCTAATACAGGGCTTTATAAAATTGATTTACCTGACGGAGATTATATAATTCGCAAATTAACTCCAATAGAAGCTGAACGTTTACAAACTCTACCTGATAATTATACTGAAGGAATTTCAAATACTCAACGTTACAAATGTATTGGTAATGGTTGGACTGTTGATATTATAGTTCATATACTCAAAAATTTAAAGGAGGAGATTAAATAATGGAGTTTAAGGAAAAAGATAGTCTTAGCATTATAAAAGGAAAAGCGAGAATGAAGATTACTGTGCTTGATAAAAACGATGAAGGAGTTTATAAGGTAGTCAACGAGAAGTGGGTTACTACTTCCCGAAAAGAAATTATTGACTCATGGACGGAAGATTATAAGAACGGTATTAAACATCAGTTTAAAATTGTTAATAGTAAACCTGAAAAATTTCAGGTTAATGTACTTTATATTTTGGCTGATGGAAAAGTTCTATGGGCGTATGTTGAGAGGTAATATTGATGGTAAAAAGTCCTTTAAATTATACCGGTGGGAAATTTAAAATTTTGCCACAGTTATTACCTTTGTTTCCAGATAATATAAATTGTTTTGTTGATTTGTTTGGTGGTGGGTATAATGTAGGGATTAACGTAAAGGCAGAACATTATATTTATAACGATATTGTTTATCCAGTTTATCAGCTACTTAAACATTTATCTGAAACAAAAGTTAATGATAATTTGAAACAAATTGAATATTATATTGAGAAATTTAATTTATCTAACGAAAATTGCAAAGAGAATTATTGTAAATTTCGTTCTTTTTATAATAATTCTGAGCGTCCTCCAATGATGTTTTTTACTTTAATTTGTTTTTGCTTTAGTAATATAATAAGATTTAATAAAAAAGGAGAATTTAATACTCCATATGGAAAAAGAGGTTTTAATCCTAATCAAAAGAAAAATTTTATTGAGTTTTCGCAAGCATTGAGTAAACAGAATATTGATTTTTATGGTTTAGATTATTGTGATTGTCTTAGTAAAATAGAGCTAACAAATCAAGATTTGGTTTATTTTGACCCACCTTATCTTAATTCAGTAGCTAATTATAATTCAAGTTGGAACGAACAAGAGGAAAAGAGATTATTAGATTGTTTAAAGGAATTAGACAACAATAATATTAAATGGGCTTTATCTAATAATCTTAACTATAAAAACGAATTAAGAGACAACTTTATTAAAAACTATAATATCAATTATCTATCAAGCAATTATAATAATTGTAGTTATCAAAAGAAAAATAGAGAACAAGATAAGAATAAAGAAATTTTAGTAACAAATTATTAAGGAGGTTCTGATGATATTTTTTAATATTGAAATGGTAATAGACGATAGTACCTATATTGATTTTGTTAAATCCTATAACAATATTGAAACCTATTGTCTTACTTAAAATAAAATAATTAAGCCACTTTATTATAAAATATAAATAATAAAGTGGCTTTTGACTTTTATAATAATTTCCTCTATAATTATAATAGAAATTGAGAAAGAGGTGATGAAATTGATAACCTTAAAACAGCTATTATCAATAACAGAATCAAATTTACCAATTCTAATTAAAACAACCTTTACAGAGCAAACAGTTTACTCTGGATTATCAAATTTAATCAACGATATTACCTCAAATAATAATGTTGATTTAAATGCTAAAGTAAAGCTAATTAAATCTCGTGATACGACTTTAATAATCTATATCTGAGAGGGGTTAATATAATGTTAAATCTTCAAAAGTTTATTTTAGAAAATCCTAATTGGAAATATCTCTTAACCCAAAGTCCTTATTATCTTAAAATATCGGAAAAGGACAATTACTATCTCTTCAAATACTCCCAAATCAATTCTGATTTTTCAAATCCAATTGTAAATGAATCAAGAGGTATTATCTTAACCAAAAACGACTATAGAGTAGTCCGCTTAGCTTTTTACAAATTCTTTAACCTCCAAGAACAATACGCCGCCAAGCTTGATTGGGATAGTTCCTATGCTACAGAAAAAATTGACGGTTCTTTAATTAGCGTTTGGTACGATAATAACAAGTGGCATATCAGCACAAATGGAGGTATTGACGCTTACGATTCTCCCCTTGAAAATCCCCTTTATCAAAACTTTGGTAAGCTCTTTGAAGTCGCCGCAGACAATTCTAACTTTATCTTTGAGGAGTTAAATACTAATTATTGCTATACCTATGAACTTGTTTCTCCTTATAATAAAGTTGTAATCGACTATCCTGTTCCTCTATTATACCATATTTCAACAAGAGATATGACAACATTAAAGGAGATTGAGGTAGAGACTAAAGTTCCTAGGCCCAAAAGATATGATTTTAACAAGTTAGACAACTATGTTAATTTGGTTAAGACTTTTGATAGTAATAAAGAGGGAATTGTTGTAGTTGATAAGAATTATAATAGGGTTAAAATTAAAACCGAAACCTATTTTGAACTCCATAAGCTAAGAAACAATGGTAATCTCAATATAGAGAGGGTATTGAATTTAATTAGAGCGAACGAACAAGACGAATTTTTATCTTATTTTCCAGAGTATAGAGAAGTTTTTAATAAGGTAAAGCGTCTCTATCGTAAGGAAGTTGAGGGTAGAGTTGAGAAAATTAAGTTAGATGTTGAGGAATGGAAGTTAAAGTTTCCCAATGCTCCTAAAAAATGGTTTGCACAAGACTTTAGTTCTTCACCTTATTCAGCATTATATTTTTTGGAATATAGTGGAGGTTTAAATTATAGAGATTGGGAGACTAATAAGATTATTAAGTTTTTTAGGCTTAAAGATAAGTTAGAATCAATATAAAAATTGTTGTGCCGCCGCCCTTAGTTTTTATATCAACCTTTATTGTGCCGGCACAACGATTTAATATCAATTTGCTTGTGCCGGCACAACGTTATTATACTATTGATTTCTAAATAAAATTATAGTATACTATAATTGTAATAAAGGAGGAATAGAAAATGAGTGGTAAAGGTGACTATAAAAAGGTAAATAACGAAAATGATGTGGTAAAAAGTCGTCCGCTTGAAAACAAATTTTTTGAAAATAATAATGAAATTTGTAATGGTACTCAAAAAGCAAAAACCAAATCAAACAAAAGGTCCAATCACAAACACGATTACGAACCTATAATCCTTTTCAACAACGCATTCAGTCATATCTATTCTTTGGGTTATCGTTGTAAAATTTGTAGTAAAATTAAAGAAGATAAAATATTGTTTGCTAAAGAACGAAATAAAGATGGATTCCGTTATGTTCGTGTAATGGAAATAGAAGAAATTAAAGAAACCTATCCTGACTATCCTATTATAAATGCTGAGACTAAAGAAGAAATTGGTTAAATCTAATATTAAAATTGACATTTTCTAAAAAGTAGTCTATAATATTATTAGAAAAACGAAAGGAGAAAAATAAAATGAGAGATTTTAATATAGATGAGATTGTAGTGGTAACTTCTAAATATGATGATAGGGTTGAGGTTTGTAATGATTGGGTTGAGATAATTGATTTTATCCAGTCTAATGTTGAATGGGAGGAAATTAAAGAATATTATAAGGATTATTATACTAAAACAATTCTATCAATGGATGGAAGATATTATAAAACAATCAATGTGCTTAGTGCGTTGGATAATGAAGATATAGATGAGTTTACTGCAAGTATATACCAATCGTATGTTACAAGCGTCTATAGTAATGTTGTAAGAGAACTTAAAAAGAATCGTAAAGCTTCTGCATTAGGATTTAACTTTAAAATTGTAAAGGTTAAAAAGATAAAAGTAAAAAGATAAAACAAAATTGACTTTTCTTAAAAAATAGTCTATAATAATTATAGAAAATGTGAGAGGAGTGATGATAATGAAATATAAAGAATTGTGTAAACAATATGAAAAAATAGCAGAATCCTCGATTGAGGAGTTAAATAAAATTGTTAATCTCCCTCAGAAAGAAAAGAATTTAATTAAACAGTATATTAGATTCTTAATAATAAATAAAATGGAACAAGCAAAAGAAAAGTTTAAAGAAGATTAGAGTAGTCCTATTACTTTAAAAAGGACAAGATAAATTGACTTTTAAAACAAACTATATTATAATAATAAAGGAGAAATTAAAATGGAAGATAAGAAAATCTATCTTGCAATAGTAACAACTGATACAGGAGAAAAAGAATGTTATGCCTTTACTTCTGAAAACCAGAGAATAAAGTGGATGAATATGCAGTATATGTTAATGATGAATCTTTGTAAGAAGAGTGAGATGACCTATGATGAGTTTTGGTCAGATACAGAGCTAACAACTGCACCACTTATTTCAATGTAAGAAAGGAGATAATGAAATGAAAATTAAGAACAGAGTAATCCAATATATAATTGTAGCATTTATAACAATTGAGTTAATATTGGTTCTCTTAGGAATACTTGCCTATTCAATTTTCTTAGCAATAATCGCATTTAAATATCTCTATACAAATCTCTTACTCTCAATATTCTCACTATTTGGTTCAATTATAATGTTGAGTATCTTTATAGGGGTTGTAAAGTATTTAAGTGAAAAGATAGACGATTAAAAAGGAGGAAAATTATAATGGGAAAAAGAATAAGGTTTGTAGCTCCCTCAACAGAAGGAATAACGGGAAAATGGACACACGAGAAAGAGGTTGAAATCAAAGGAGATACAATAATTCAGCAGAGAGAAAATTTCTATTTAGAAAAGCTAAAATTCTCAATGGAAACAGGGGTAGGTCAGGAAATAATAACAGTAGAGGAAATTAAAGACTAATTGCTCAAATAGGAGGTTATAAAAATAAATGAGTAATCAGGAATTTTATGATAAGGAAGAGATTAAAAACAAAAGAGAAAGAAACAACGAAATCAAACGTCAGAAAAGAAATAGAATTAAACAAGATAATTCTCAAATTAAAAATTTTCGTAGACGTAAACAGCAAGACCACGAAGAATCTTGCTATAGTGATTATAATGATTTCAACTATGATTGATAGGAGGTAATTAACTATGGGAAAATATAAATGTCCTTTTTGTGGAAAAGAATACGATGAAGTTGGAAAAGTAATAGGTTGTGTTAATACCTGTGGAGCAAAGATAAAGCAGGAAGATAATGCTAAGAAAGTTAATGAAGCTAAAGAAAAGGTTAATAAGATTTATGAGGAGCTTAAAAAGGCAATTGAGGAATATAATAAAATTGCAGAGAATACTGAGTTCTATAGTCATCTTGGTTGTCGTTCTAAAGAAACAATAAAACTGAATCCTTATTCGAGAAAAATTGAGAAAAATAAAGACGAAGAGAATAATAAAGAAAAATTGAACGATATTTATAATAGTATTAAATCCGATAATGATATTGATTGGAGTAATCTACTTGATTTGGATAAAATAGCTGATTATGCTAATAAAATAGTTGAAAATCTTAAAGACAAAGATAATAAAGACTACTATGGTGATTTGTGGAAAATTCTTTTTGAGTAATAAATAATAATAAAATTAAAAAGGAGTATGATAATAATGAAAATTAGAACAACAACAGATTATAAAGTTAATGATAATAGTGTAATAGCATTTGTTAAAATTGAAAAGACTGATAAAGTCTCAATGAGAAATTTAAATTGTAGCCCTGAACTCTATAGAGAATATAAAGGAATAGCAAGATATAAAGAAGGAGACACAAACGATATGGAGCTTGCAGCAGATATTGCAAGAAGAAAGGCTCTTAGAAATCTCTATAAAAATCTTAAGAACTATCTAACTCTCTCAATGGAGATAAAGGAGAGAGAAATGAGGGAACAAGAGGAACTTATCGCAGCACTTAGCGATAGGGTTAAGAATTTAAACAATGAGATTGAAAAGATTACAAAGTAAGCTGCAAGGGAGAGGATTAAATAAGATTTAGTACTCTCCCATTTCTTTTATCGTGCCGGCACCAAATATTCATTTAAACATTATACTAACTGTTATGCCGGCACAGCAAGATTTAATATAGAATAAGTATCTCGCCGCACCGCCTTAGCGGGCGGCGAACAATGTAAGCTTTAAACAATTCTAAAACAATTCTCCGATTGACATTTTCTAAAAATTACTATATAATAAATATAGAAAATGAGGAGAAAGGAAGTAATGCTAAATGCCAACAGAAAAAGAGGTTTTCTCGATTCTTGAAGATATAATGGGTAACGAAAATATAAATGGTATTTATACACCAGATACTACCTATGCAGAAGATTGCCCAATCTATTGTAATTCTGATTTAACATTATATATTGACAATTTCTATGATAGAAACGACTATCAAATCAATATCAATTTTGGAGCAACACGTCTTACAATTATCCCTTCCAACAAAGATTATGTAATTAAAATCCAAATTGCAGGCACTTATGATTTGAAACAGGAAATTCTTAACAATGAAGACGAAGATATAGAAGATATTTTCTATAAAAACATTTATAATTCCGATTGTGTTGAAATAGTATCAAAAATGAAATCTACTGTAAATTTAATGGAAATAGAAAATATTATCTATAAAAAAGCTGGAATTGAGTTGAAAAAAATGCTTCTTCCTAATACCTATATCGGAGAATTTAATGGAATGAAAATCTATATCCAGAAAAAACTTCCTTATGTAGGTAATATTTCATGGCGTACGCTTTATGGTGAGAATGATGACCATGAAATAATCGACAAAGAAATCGATAAAATTAAATTTATATGTCCTTTTATAAGTGAATCTTTAATTGAACATATGATTAAGATTATAAATAAAAAATTTGCAATAAAGATTTTAATGGATTGTAAGTATCTTAATCTTACAGATATTCGTCCTGACAACTATGGTTATGATGACGATAATTTCCCTTATATCTTCGACTATGCAGGTTTTGATTTTTCCTTTTTCGAGTAAAGTGAAAAGACGAACAATTGACTTCTAAATAAAAATTAGCTATAATAGATATAGAAAACGAAAGGAGAGATTCTAATGGATAGTTTCGATTTACTTCAAATTGAAGATTTAAACTATGAGGAAATATCTGAAGAACTTCTTAACGAAATCTATAATGAAAATTAAAAAGGAGATGGTTAAAAATGACAAGTAGAAAATTTTTTGAATCAGTAATCGAGGGTACAATTACAAATGAAATGGTTGAGTTTGCTAAAGGAGAAATTGAAAAGCTCGATAATAAAAATGAGCGTAAGAGAGAATCGAGTAAGAATAACCCAACTCCCTATCAGCAGGCTACAGAGGAACTTAAATCTAATATAAAGTCCTCAATGGAATCTAACAAGACCTATTCTGCAAACGAACTCGCTGCAATGTTCAGTACAACAACCCAGAAAATTTCACCTATTATGAAGTCTCTGGTTGACGAGGGGTTTGTTACCGTTAGTGAGTTGAAGTTTGAGCGTCATAAGGCAAAAGGTTATACACTTGCCTAAAATTTTAAATTAAAAAGAAAGGAGAATTGAGTTAAGTTTATAGTAAAATTCAACGTTGAGATTAAGGCAATAGCCCTATTCGATAGTACCAAAGATTTTAGTATAACTCAATTCTCTACTTTTTTAATTGTTGTGCCGCCACCAAGCATTATAGGGAAAAGCAATTGCAAATAAAAGAACGACAAACAGCAATTGACAATTCTTAAAAATTACGATATAATTATTATAGAAAGTAAGAGAAAAGGAAAATTAAAATTGAAAAGGAGAAAATACTATGAGTAAATATGCTTACGAAATGACAAAGGAAATGACAAATTCAAAAATTAAGGCAACTGCAAAATCAGAAATTATTAGCGTAATAAGAGGAGCTTTAATTAACTATTTTGGAGAAGATAGTGTAAAAATGGTAAGGGTTGGAAGTACAAGCAAGTCTAATGAAATTGGAGTAAGAATGGCAACGGTTGATAAGGATGGAGAAAGTCTTGAACTAATTGCAACTATTAACGCTTCAATTAAGGAATTTGAGAATAGACAGACTGCTAAAAAGTCCTATACTGCTTTTGATTTTGAATCTGCGGCAAGAGAGTACGAGAACTATTGTAACGAGAAAGGTACAACTAAGAAATCTACTAAGGTTGCAAAGCCTAAGGATACTATCGACAATAGTTCTGAAGTTGACGAGGTAGTTCCTTTTTAAACTATTAAAGAATTTATAATGAAAAGAGGTGATTAAATGATTGATGAAGAATTTCTAAGTAAAATTGAAAATCCAATAATCTATAAAGTATTTTTAACTTGTAATTCAAAACTTCAAGGCTATACAAAAATCTTAGTAACAATTTCAGGAGGTAGCGATTCAGATATAATGTTAGATATACTTGAAAAATGTCGTTACCCCCATAATCAAATAGATTACGTATTCTTTGATACTGGAATAGAATACCAAGCAACTAAAGACCATTTAAAATACTTAGAAAACAAATACAAAATTAAAATTAGAACAGTTAAGCCAAAAGAATCAATTCCTTTAGTTGTTAAAAAATATGGTTCTCCTATTTTTAGTAAACAAATAAGTGAAATGTTAATGCGATTACAAAAACATGAATTTGATTTTAGTGACGAATCGTTTGAAAATCTTTATAACAAATATCCTAAATGCAAATGTGCTTTAAAGTGGTGGACTAATCATCATGAAAACGATTCCCACTTTAATATAAACCGAAAATCGTGGTTAAAAGAATTTATGTTACTTAATAAACCTAATTTTAAAATAAGTAATAAATGTTGTGAAAAAGTTAAAAAGAACTTAATTAAATCTTTGGAAAAAGAAAACAATTACGAAGTTTCATGTAGCGGAGTAAGGAAATCAGAGGGTGGGACAAGAGCTACTGCTTATAAAAACTGTTTTACTAAAGGAGATATAATTGATGCCTATCGTCCTATTTTTTTCTTTACTAACAAAGATAAAGAAGATTATAAAAAATTATTCGATATTCAGTATAGTGATTGTTACGAAGTCTATGGCTTGAGAAGAACGGGTTGTGCAGGTTGTCCATTTGGAATACATTATAAAGAAGAGGTAGAGATAATTGAGAAATACGAACCCAAGTTAGCAAAAGCAATTAAAAATATTTTTAGTGATTCTTATGATTATCAAGATAGATTTAATGAATTTAAAGAAGAAAAAAAGAAACTCTATCCAAGCTATCTTCAATATTTAGAAGAAAACAATACTAAATAATACACTGTTCGCCGCCCTCAATTTAATATCAACTTAACATCAATAGACGGGCGGTGAACAAAGTAAAATCAATTACCAATTACAAGTTACAAAACGTAAATAGTAAACTCTAAGAGGTGTTGAATAAAATGAATTAGCAAGACTTAGACGATTTCTTTAACCTAATAAATCTCCTTTCTCTTGCTTTAGGCTACGAAAACCTAATTGAAAACCGAAAACAATCTGCTTATAACGATGTCCACAACGCTAATCAACAACAAGCAGATTACTTACTAAGAGAAATTAAAAAGTTGTTCTTAGAACAAAATAAAATCTTAGCAAAAATTCTACTAAGATTAAATAAACTAAACGGAGGTAATTTTAATGATGAGACAGATTGATGAACAAGGAGTAACACAGCTTATAACCCTACAGGCTTACGAAATCCAAGAACTTAAAGCAATGGTAATGCAGTATGAGGAAGTTCTTAAACAGGAAAAAGAAAAGAACGATAAGCTTACTAAAGAAATTGAGGAACTTAAAGCTAAGGATAATGAGGTTAAAACTCCTCCCTCAACAACAACAACAACAAAGAAAAATTAAAGTTAAAGCCGATTTTCAAAGTAAAATTTGAAAGTCGGCTTTAATACTATCTTCAAAATTAAACAGATTAAAATAATTTAACTTCTTTTTTCTAAAGACCTATTTCTTTTCTAACGATCGTTATATATTAAAAAAATAAAAGTGAGCTACGCAGTAGCGAACAGCTTTCTTTTGATTACTTTTCTTGGCTTTAAGAAAAGTAATACTATATGGTAGGATTCAAGTCGAAAAACGGTACGATTGAGTCCGAGATTTCATCGATTGAGATTTGAAAACGGTACGATTCAAACCGAGAACGGTACGATTAAAATCTGAAACGAATTTTTTTATAAATTTTTTTCGGTTTACCTACTTAAAATTAGGACGTTAAGTCTAAAATAAAGAGGTGAAGATAATGGATAAATTAAAGAAAGTAAAAGCCGCTGCACCTATGCCAGCGACAGAAGAAAAAATTGTAGACAATTCAATGAAGCTATATGCCTATTTAGTTTGTATATCTGGTTTAGCTACCTATCCTGATAATACAAGAATGTTTAGACACAAAAATTTATCTCTAACAAAGATAAAAGAAGCAACAGGAATAACGGATAAAACTGCAAAACTCTATCTCTTTTACTTAGAAAAGAACGGTTTAATCTTTTATAAAGGAGAGAAACAAATTCCATCAAATTTTCACAGGAGTGACTTTGATACTTTTAAAGAATATAGATTAGAAGCTTTGAAAGTATCAAGTGAAGTTTGGAAACAAAGAAATAAATTTGAAAAAAATGGAGTATACCACATACCAAGACCACATCCCTACACTCCTGTGCCTGAAATTACTTTAGATCGATTAAATAAAGACTTTCAAATTACAGAATTAGAAATGGATTTGTATTTACTTTTATGTCTTTATAGAGATAAATGTGTAAAATACGAACAGAGTTATAAACTTATGACATATGAAAATATTAGAGACATTCTAAATTTGAAAAAAGATTCAAGTACGGACGCTTCTATTTTTCGAGCCTTATCTTTTCTAAGTAATTTAGGACTTATTCAATTTTCTATTGGTTATACTTGTAATAGCAAATTAGCAAAAATTCCAGTCTTTAAGATAGAGGAAGTCAATTACTACATTCAAAAGCCTGTTATAGAGTTTGATACTAAAGAACTAATGACTGAAACGGATATACAGGAAATTAAAGAGAGAATTAAAAATGGTTTTCTAAAGTTATAGGAACAACAAATAAATTAAAATTAGTTTGTTGTGCCGGCACAACAAGTTTAATATCAAATAAAAAAGGAGCTGATAAAAATAAAATGTGCTTTACAATAATCCCCGAACCACTACGCATAACTCAACAAGCCCTAATCGCCCAACGTCATGCCTACGCCAATTCTCTTGCTCCACAACGAGACCCTCTCAAAACTTACAAAATCCTGATATTCCTCCCCAATCAAACTCTTACAATTCTAACCTCAAACCCACAACACAATCTCGATAATCTCTTCTACGAACTTCTATTAGGCGGTGACTCTATCTCCAAAAACGCAAAAGCGATACTAACCTACCGCCGGCGAACAAACTTAACCTTAGACGAGATTAAACAATTGGAAATTAAGGTTATTGAGCAAGATAGTAATTCAATTGAGGTTTAGCTTAAAAATAGAATTAAAATATTGCCTGATTTAAAAGGCGTTTACTTACTAATTTTCCCTAATTAGAAACGTTATATTGGAGTTAGTAAAAATATTAAGTTGAAAATTTCACAACACCTACGTTCTATTTTTAAACTAAGTAAACCTTAGTATAGTTGGCACAATAAGGCTATTGAAGATAATTGTAATTGGAAAATTAGCGATATTATAATTGATTTCTATTCTTCTGATATTAAATAGCAAGACTTAATTAAGGAAATACCAATTGAAGATAGGGATTTATACTATAACTATATAAGGGAAAATTAAAAGGAAGTTACTATTAAATTTACTTTAGTTATGAGAGGGTTTAAAAGTTTAGAGAAAAAAGTAAAAGAATTACTTTTGGAATAAAAAATTGTTGTGAAAAGAAAATCGTAACTTAAATTCTCTCTTAGTAAAATTAAAAGAGGTGAAGAAATTGAACTACTACGTCTATACCGTATAGAGACAAGACCTTTACAACAATGTAACTCGTGATTTGGTTGCTAAAGATAAACCCTATGAAATTGGTGATGATGAGGTTGTTGATAGTAGTAAGAAATTTGGAGTTAAGATAACTCCTTACTCAACAACAACAATTAACCTAATAAAGGAATTAAACGTTGATAGTTTTAAAGACTTAAAAAAAGAACTTTAGTCCTTAACAAAGTCCTATAAACTCTCTTGTCGTTATTCCTATAACGGAAAAGACTACCTAATCTTATCTCCTTATAAAAATCGAATTGGAGTTTGGAAAGATAACGACCTAATAATCCACCAAATTAAACCTCACCATATCGAAAATCCAACAGAACACATTTACTTAGGAAACTCCGATTCAGACAATAACTCTAACGAAGAATTTTACAATTCTAATTTCGTTAGTACCTATTTTCCTAAGTGGAAAGAAATTCTCTTTAATCTCCGTCAACAAAATTTAAACTTTAACAAAGCTCTATTTATAAGCTTTATCCTAACCTTTAATTGGTTTAAAACCTCAACCTTAACCTTTGAAGAAGCAATTAAATCCCCAATCTACCATAATGAAGTTTACTCAGTTTACAATTGTAATAACTACTATAGTTGTAGAGAAATTGGTAAAGTAAGATGTTGTACAAAAGATTAGTTTGACTACTATATTGCTCCAACTTATTTTGGAAAAAACAACTTCTATACAAGCGATTTCTTTTACTCATTATTATAGCCCTACGAAATTAACTTCTACTTTAGAACCTATATTTGTAAATTTTGGCAATACTTACAAAATTAAAATTTTAAAGAACTAATTCTTTTTAAGAGTTAGTTCTTTTTATTATAAAAATAAAATTGTTGTGCCGCAGTCTTTAAGTTATAATAACAATTACTATAGATAACTTGATGGCGGCACAATAAATCTTAATAACGATTTGCTTTTCTCTAAAAATTATACTATAATAAAATAAAAAAGGAAGTGATAATAATGATAGGTATTTATAAAATAACAAATAAGCTAAATAATAAATCCTATATCGGTCAATCAATCCATTGTGGACGAAGATTAGATGAACATTGTAATGGAAAACAGTTAATTGATGAAGTAATTAGAAAAGAGGGGATAGAGAATTTTACTTTTGAAATTTTAAAAGAGGTTAATAAAGAAGAGTTGTCCTATTGGGAAGATTATTATATTATAAAGTATAATACAATAGTGCCTAATGGGTATAATAAAAAGTATAATTGTAATGAGGATATAAGAAAAGAAATTATATTATTAAATAATAATATAATAAATAAAGAAAACAATAATCCTAATTCTAAAAAAGAAATAATAGTTCTAACTCCAATAAATAATAAACAAAATTTTAATTTAACTAAAAAACAATGGTTAGTCTATTACTATCTCCTATCAATTTGTAATAAAAATAATGAAGATAAAAATAACTACTATCTTAATAAGGAATCTTTAAATATATCAACAATATCTAAACTATTAAATCTAAGTCGTACAACATTCTATGCTACAATTAAACAATTGTTAAATAAAGAATTGATAATAGATAGTATAAATTATTATTATATAAGAATATTAGAAGATAATATAATAAAAGTTAATAAAGAAATAATAACCGTTCTATTAAACTATCAAACTATATTAGGAGTTGACTTAATAAAAATTTACCTATGTCTTAAAACAATATATAATAAAGAAAAAGAATTTAAATTTACAAGAAAGAAAATAATAAAACTATTAGACTATAATATAAAAGATAATAAGTTGTATAAAGAAGTTGGAAAATGTTTAGAATTATTGTGTAGTTTAAATTTAATTAAGTTAAAGGAAGAAGTAGTAGAATCTAAAGAATTAGGGGAATATATAAGGTACTGTTTGTTAGAAGTTAATAATATTAAAATATAATAATTATATAATATAATAAAAGAAAAAGAAAATGTTAAACGATAAAAGGGTGGGTTAGCAAATTCTATTGTGCGTGGACGAGATTAAACAAGTTAAATAACGAGAAAAGGGAGTCTTGGAATTGAGAAAAAAATTAGACGTTGTAAAATAAAAATAGTGTTTCAAAAAAATCTATTCCGTGATTGATATTACCAATTCCCGTTCCATATTTTTTGTACTATTTAATAAGAAATCGATAAAGAAAAAATTTAATAGGGGTTATAAAAATTTTTAATTAAAGTAGTCAAAAATTATTAGGTAAAATTTTTAAAGAGGGGTTGTTAAAATTTTAAAAGGGGACTATAAGAAAATCGTTAAATTTTTAATAGAGGTGCTATAAAAATTTTTTAATAGAGGGGCTTAAAAAATAAAAGAGAAATTTCTTTTTCTAAAGAAAAAAATTTTTATAATAAGGAATTAAAAATTGTGAGCAGCGATAGCTGCGAACAGCTTTCTTTTGGCTACTTTTCTTGGCTAAGAAAAGTAGCAAGAACTATTGTACCGCATTTTTATCAAACCGTATAACGGATTTTTAACAACCGTGTATAGTAAAACGAACAAACCGTATAACGGATTTTTAACAACCGTGTACCGTTTTTTTAACAAGTTAACGTTAGTAGAATTTTTAACAATGTTAAGAGATAACAAGATGTTTAACGTTTTTATTGTATGTGATTAAAATTTCTACTACTTAAAGATAGAAATAAGAACAAAAGGAGGTTGTTGACTTTGAGTGCTTCAATTCGCAAACATATAAACTTTAGAACTGAGGACTATTTTCTAAAAGAATTAGTTTACTCAGACAATGTCTATGCTTGGCTATTACTTCATTCTCATTATAATCCAGAAGAGAAACATAACTATATTTATAAGGAAGAAATCAATTATACTAAAATAGGAATAATGATTCATAAAACAAGATAGACTGTATCAAAAAGATTTAATAAACTAAAAGATGACAATATTATTTTTGAATGTGTATATAATGGGAAAAAATGCTATAAAATTCCTTATTATAGAGATTTTGAAGAATTAGATGGGGAAACAGTTTTTCAATTACTTTGTTTACCATTAGAAAAACAAAAAGAAGAAATTATAAAAACTTATGCTTATCTTTTGAGTAAGAAAAGAATAACACAATCGGAGGGACAGCGAGCATTTTATTGTTCTGCAAGAGAAATTCTTGCCGCTTTTGGTGATTCAACTACTCACACTGAAAATTATGATAGAATGAGATGTATATTAACAATATTGCAAGGTGCAGGAATTATAAAATTTAGAACAATAATGCCTAAACAATTAGAAAATGGACAATGGAGAGGACAACAATTAGAAGTTTATGAAGTTAATAAAAGAGCTTCTGAGGAATGGTTGGGTATAAATGAAGAGAATAAAGAAAACAAAGGGGAGATAAAAGAATAAATTTAATTTATTTTTGATTTAATTTAAAAGAATAATATAAAAATATTTTAATATAATAATATAATAATAATAATAATAAAAGGAGCAGGCTTTTCTGCTCCTTTTTCTTTTTTTAATTAAATTTTTTTCTAATAATTAAATTTTCTTTTTAAAAATTAAAAATTTTTACAGCTCACAGCCTTTTTAATTAAAATTTTTAACCAATTTTGCAGCTCACTACAATCCTACAATCCGCCGCCCTCAGTTCAATTGCAGCTCACCACCTTTACAATTCCAGCTCACAACGTCCTCAATCCCAGCTCACAGCACTTTGCAGCTCACCCCGATTTTTGCAGCTCACCAATCGTTTCAAGTCGCAGCTCACCAACGTCTAATCGGTGGGGCGGCACTTCGTCCTTGTTGTATCGTTCTACACCGAAACTCGTTGCCCCGATAGACGGACCGATTTAATTTAAATTTTTAACTTAACCTTGCCTGCTCCAATTTAATTAAATTATTTAACAAAATCTGCCTGCTCTAATTAAATTAAATTATTTAATAATCTTCAATTCTTATTGTTAATTAACGATAAGCCGGCACAACAGTTATGACATTATACTAAAAAATCTTTTACTAAATAAAAATTATAATAAAATAAATTATTACCTATTAGTATCGTCTAACTGTAAAAAGAAAAACTTTTCTAAAACCTCTTGACAAATCGCTTTCGCCTGTGGTATAATAAGACCATAGCAAAAACGCCACGGAGCGAAAAGGAGGAAAAAGAATTGACTAAAAAATTTTTTAAGTTAATCCGTTCTATTATTACAATTCTTTTTACTATTGTTGCAATTTGGATTGTACTTTCTTTTATAAATATAAACAATTGCAACAATCCGTTTAATGAAAATTATAAACAGTATGCGGACTGGAATTTGTTTATAATGTTGACGGAGTAAGTTAAAAGGAAAAAATTTCTTGTAGGGGCTTGACAATTTGGAAAGGCTGTGATATAATAGGACTATAGGGAAAAGCAAGAGGGACGATAAAATAAAAATAATTAAGGAGGAAAAAGTTATGACTGTTTATGAAGTGTTTTACTCAATCGGAGTAACTAACAACACAATAATTTTTAACAATGCTAATAGTGTAACTATTTATCCTAAATTTCTTTTTACATTAGGAAAAAGACACAGAATTTCAGAAGAAAAATTAACAAGACTTTTTAACAATAGTTTAATCTATAAACAAGTTGACGTAATTAACGGAGCAAAACAGTATCTTGTTAGTATTTATATTTTAGCAAACTCTCAGCACTCCGCACATATAAAAAGTAAAAACCTTTTCGTTGATATGGTAAAAGAATTTATTAAGGATTCTGATAAAAAATATGATTTAGCCTTTCTTGATTATGATGATTATGTTTATGTAAATACTGAATCTTTTAATAAAAGGTAAGCCTGCTCCGATTTTGTTAGTAATTCTAACTAAAAAGGATTTGGTTAAAAGGAAAAAAATTTTTGAAAAGGGCTTGACAATTTGGAAAGGCTGTGATATAATAAGAGCATAGGGAAAGCAAAGAGGAAAGAAAATAAAATTAAAAATGCTGACTTATCGGCTATACGGAGAGAAAGGATAAAAATATGAAAGAATGTACCGTAGTTATATCTTCTAACATTGGCACTATTCTCAATACCGTTGGTAAACTTTTTAATGTTTGCCCTGACGAAATTAAAATCCTGAGTAAAGTTAAAATACCAGAGGATAATATGACTATTTTTCACTGCAAAGCCACAAATGGTATGATAAATGTATTAACATTTTTGCTTGCTTATGGTGTAGTAACTACACTAATTGTAAACAATAAAAGAATAGACGTTTAACAAAATAAATGCTGACTTAACGGCAATACGGAGAGAAAGAGGTTAAATATGAATACTAAAACTTATACTCTTGTATCAGGATATGTTTGTTATTGTGACGATAGAGTGCAAATAAGCTCTATAATATCAACAACTGATATACCTAATAGTGTTTCTGAAATAGTTAAAACTTCTATCTTTGCAGATTATGTTAAATCAATTTTGCCCATAAAAAATAGTTGGGAAAAAGATTTCATAAAATATCAGAAAGCCTTTGTAAAAGATAAATACATAACTGGAGAAGATATAGATTATAAATTTAAGAAAAACGAAAAAGTTTATTTTGTTGCTTTGAAATATGGTGATGATTTTGTGCAAGATTTAGAAATTAGATAATTAGAAGAAAAATAAATTAAAATGCTGACCTAACGGCATATCGGGGAGAAAGAGAGTTAAATATGAATAATATTAAAATCTTTAATGAAATTTTCTGGGAGATAGCTAAAAAATATAATATAACCGTTTGGTATAAACTCTTTGAAAGTTATCTTTTTAACGAAGTGGAGCAGGAAATTAGAAAGGTTTTTAATAAACCTCCTTTTGAAATACCTTTTTACGAAATGTGGTATTATGGTTTATCTTATGACTATATAGGTTAAAATTAAAATAAAAAAGTAAAACCTTAAAATTTCTAACTAAGAAAGGAAAATGTATTATGAATACAGGAGTTAAAAAATTTATGATAATCGATATTGAGGGAAAGTCAACAAATTTACCTTATGATATAGGTTATATAATTTGCGACAAATACGGAAAGATTTATAAAAAAGAATCTTTCTGTATACTGTCAAATCTCTTAACTTATAGGCGAAATCCTAATGTTGATAAAAAAATTGATTTAATAATAGATGATTCTGAAAAGTTAGAAATTTGTCGAACGTGGGAAATTGTTTCAACTTTGGAATTTAAGAATAAATTTTGTAACGATTTGAAAGAGTTTAAGATAAAATATTTGTATAGTTTTAATAATGGATTTGATAAAGCAATGTTGAAAAAAATTTTTACAACAGAGTTTGAGGATTTGTCAATTGTTTTTAGGGATATTAAGTTGGCAATTTTACAAACAAAACTTTTGAAGAGAAAATATATTGACTATTGTTATCAAAATAATTATGTTACAAGAGGGGGTTATGTTAGTACAACTGTTGAAACAATTTACAGATATTTGTTTAATAATCAAGATTTCAAAGAAAAACATATAGCAATTGAGGACGTATTTGCTGAATATAAAATTTTAATGAATGCGTTCAGAGCAAAAAAGAAAATTAAATGGGAAAACAAAAACGCATGGAAAGAGTTAAACGATTTAGCAATTAAAATTAACTATCCCTATGCAGTAAGATAAATAAAATATGTTGTGCCGGCTTATCATAATAATTAACAATTATTGTTAAAAGATTATAAGCCGGCATTTTGTTTAATATGTTGTGCCGCCACAATAAGTTAATTATATCGGACGAGTGGTGAACAGTTTAATTTACTAACTAAAATAGAATTGGTTAAAAGGAAAAAATTTTTTGTAGGGGCTTGACAAATCTGAAAGACCGTGATATAATAAGAATACAAGGAAAACACGGAGCAGAAAACAAAAATTAAAAATGCTGACTTATCGGCAATACGGAGAGAAAGAGGTTTAATATGTTTACTTGGGAAGACGATATAATTTGTACTGGTGAAAAATATGTTGACGAAAACGAGTTTACTTCTGAATTGATAGACTTTTTTACTAATGAAAATACTAATGATAAAAAGTCTAATAAAGGCAAAATATTTTTCGAATGTACTGATGAAGAGTTAGAAGATTTACCTTTCTAAAGAAAAGAAAGTTAAAAGGAAAAAATTTTTGAAAGGGGCTTGACAAATTCAAAGCAATGTGATATAATAGAATTATAGGGAAAGCAAAGAGGAAATAACTAAAAATTAAAAATACTGACCTAACGGTATATCGGGGAGAAAGAGGTTAAAACTATGAATAATGTTATTAACTTTTCTGAAATGAAAAACGATACAATGAGAAAAAAAGAAACAAGAAAATTTTGTAATAATCAAATCTATGAAAAAATGAAAGATGTGTTCGGGGAGGAAAATGTTTTAATAGTACCTTACGAAATCGAAACAGAAAATGGTATATCCTTTTCGTCAGGTACAGTAATATGTTGTGTTGGACAGACAAAAAATAATGAAGGTTATGATGTTGACGTAATAGTTGAAATATCTGCAAAAGTTAAAAGTTGGAATAATACTGGTACAAAAAGGTTAATTAAAGCAGTTAATTATGATGATGTCTTGGAAGCAATTGAATTAAATAAACCCGAAGCAAAGGATTAAATTAAATAAATTGTGCCACCTGCTCCAAAAATTTAATAGTTAAATAGTATGGCGGCACAAGTTAAAAAGAAAAAATTTCTTGTAGGGGCTTGACAAGTTCAAAGCAGTGTGATATAATAGAAATATAGAGAAAGCAAAGAGGAGACGACAAAACAAAAACGAAATCGGTTAAAATTTTGAAAGGCGGTATTGTTATGGGAGTTAAATTTACAAGAAACGGCAAATCAAAATATTTAACAAGAGAGGAGTTTATTAAGTTAATGAAAGTTCTCAAAAAGAGAGCTATACTTCAGAAAAGAGAAAGAATAATTAACGAAATGATGTCGAATTGGAATTAAATTTAACCTATTCTATAAAAATAATTGTGCCAGCACAAATAGAATAATATCAAAACTAAATGTGCCGGCACAAGTTAAAAGGAAAAAATTTTTTGAAAGGTACTTGACAAATCGGAAAGACTATGATATAATAAGAGAGTAAAGAAAAGCAAGAGCCGAAAATAAATAAAAATGCTGACTTAACGGCAATACGGAGAGAAAGGAAAATAATATGACTAATAAAACTTATGAGGAAATACTTGTCAGCATAAAATCAATAGGTAAATATTGTAACGATAATATAAAAAATAATGTAACGTGTGATAAGTGTAAACTTAATACAATATGTAGTAATTGTTTTTCTCAAATGCCTGTTTGTTTTGAAGATATTATAGAGGAATCTGAAAACAAAAAGATTGACGGAGAAAGTTAAAAAGAAAAAATTTCTTGTAGGGGCTTGATAAATTCAAAGCAATGTGATATAATAGGATTATAGGGGAAAAGCAAAGAAGGGCAATAAAATTAAAATGCTGACCTAACGGCATATCGGGGAGAAAGTGAGTAAAATATGGACAAAACAATTTTTAATAATAGTATAATTTCTGCAATGGAAACAATAAGTAAATATTGTGAATCTAAACAGAATTGCTCTGAATGTGGAATTAACAGAATCTGTGGTAAATGTTTCAGGCACGCACCTTCAACTTTTATAAATATTACAACAGAAACAGATAAAGAAATTAACAGTGAACTTGATACTATGGTAAGTAAATAATAAATTAAAATAACAATGCTGACCTAACGGCATATCGGGGAGAAAGAGGTAAAAGATATGACTATAACTCTTAAAAAAGAATTTACAAACATGGTACAGGCAGAAGAATTTGTAAAAACATTTGGGGGTAAACTTAATATAATTACTGAATGGGATGGTCTCTATAAAAAAATTATAACAAAATATGTTGTCTCTTGGAAGGAAAGTTAAAAAGAAAAAATTTCTTGTAGGGGCTTGACAAATCGGAAAGACTATGATATAATAAGAATGTAAGAAAAAACAAAGAGGGGTTACAAAATTAAAATAAAAAACGGAGTAAGTTAAAAAGAAAAAATATATCGAAAGGGGTTGACAAATTCAAGACCGTGTGATATAATAAGAGTATAGGGAATGCAAAGAGCAGAAAATAAAAATTAAAAATGCTGTCTTATCGGCAATACGGAGAGAAAGCGAGTAAAATATGAATAACTATGAAGTAACAAAAGAAAATACAATAACGGCAATAACTAATAATCTTAAGAAAGAAGTAAAAGACTTGATAATAAAAACATTTGCCGAGCAGTACGGCTCTGAGAATGTGGCATTTGTTAGAACAGGAAACACAACAAAGGTAAATGAAATAGGGGTAAGAGTTGGAATAATTAACGAAAATAACGAGACTTACGAAATAGTCTTTACAATAAATCCGACTTTGAGGAATTATAAGAATAAAAAAACAACAAAAAAGGAAATGAAAGCATTTAACTTTGAACAGACTAAAAAAGATTATGAAAATTATGTAACTGAACAGGAGGAAAAAATAAAAGAAAAAGAGAGACTTAAAAAGGAAAAAATTGAACGTGATAAGGAAATGAGGAGAAAGTTAAAAGAGGAAGCAAATAAAAAGAAAGAAGATTAAGATAATAAACTAAAGAAGTAAAATAATAATAAAATAAAAATGTTGGCTGATGAATAACGTTAAGCAGAGAAAGTGAGTTAAAAATATGAACACTATGAGAGAATTTCTGAATGCAGTTGTTTCCGCTAATATTTCTGACGAAATCACAGAGTTTGCAACAAAAGAAATAACAAAAATTGACGAAAAGAATCTTAAAAAGAAAAATTCAAAAACACCTACACAGAAACAGAACGAGGAACTTAAAGCAAAAATTTATAACGAAATGGAGATTGATAAAACTTATACAGCGTCAGAGTTGGCTAAAATTTATGGAGTATCAACACAAAAGATTTCTGCACTGATGAGACAGATGACAACAATTGAAATAATTGACAATTATAAGACTGACAAAGGAAAGGTAAAAGGTTATAAGAAAGTTGAGGTAGATAAGGCAGAAGATATAACAAATGAAGTTGAGGAAAATTAAATAAGATAACAGAGAGGGGAGTAAAATCCCCTCTTTTTAATTTAACTATAATTGTTAAATTAAATTTTTTATTTTATATTGTTAAATTTGTTGTGCCGCCGCAGCAGACTTTAATTAAATTAAAATTTTTAACATAGAAAGTTAAAATAAAATTTTTGTAGCTCACAAACAAATTATTTAATAAAACGTATGTTCGGCTCTATTTAATTAAAATAAATTATTTAGCGGACGTAATTAAATTAAATTTTGTAGCTCACTGAGTTAAAAATTTTAACTGAACGTATGTTCTGCTTGTTAAATTAAAACATTTGCAGCTCACGGACAAATTATTTAATCGAACGTATGTTCCAGCTCATATTAAATAAAAGATTTGACAATTCTCGTTAAATTAAATTTTGCAGCTCACTTAGTTAAAAGATATAGGAGCAGGCGGACGAGTATTATTAAACTATTTCTTTTAACAATAGTCGTTAAAATAAAATTTTTAGCCTGCTCCGACAATTTTTTATCTAATCTTTAATTAAATATTGTGCTGGTACAACGATTTAATTATTAAATTTGTTATAGAGTAAAATTTTTAGCAAAATCTTTTGGAGCAGGAAGTAATTAGTTAAAAGAATGTATGTTCTTACTATCTGATTTCGTCTGTATAACACTATAGTATAGAATGCCTCCGAGAGCGTTGAGAATGCCCGGAAACGCCTTTGAAGTATAGGGGGAATATAACTACACTCTGAAAAATGCCACGGCTTAAAACGCAATTTCAAAATTGTTAAAAAGAAAAAATTTTTCTACTCCTCTTGACAAATCGGGAAAGCCGTGATATAATAAGAGCATAGAAGAAAGCAAGACGAAAAGAAGACAAAAGTTAAAAAGAAAAAATTTCTAAAAACCTCTTGACAAATCAGAAAGGACATGATATAATAAGAATGTAAGAAAAACACAGAGCAAAAAGTAAAAGTAAAAAGTAAAAATGTTGGCTGATAACATTAAGCAGAGAAAGCGAGTAAAATATGAATATTACTATCAATAAAATAAATCAGTATACTATCAACTTTGAAATTGAGGACAAAAACAGACCTATAACTGTAAATTATCAAACTGGGGAAATCACTTCTTATACTGGACGTAAAGTAAAAAATATGCCTACATTGTTAAAAACTGCTGACAATAAAGGAGTACGTTTGTTTATTTTGCAACTCAGCACTTTAATGAATATTGTAAAAAATTTAACTGCTGAAAATCTTACAATTGAAAGTCCTGAATTATGTTTTAACGAATCTCAGAAATATCAAAAAGCGTTAAAAGATTATCAAGCAATTGAAACATTTTTACCACAAATTGAGCGAGTAATTGAACTTGTGCCAGAAAATCCGAAAGGTTATATTAACTTTATTCTGGAGAATAATTTAACAATTGACACAGGCAGTTTATACTTATTTAAGTTAAACAAAGGGTTAAATAATTTACCTGAAATGTATAGAAAATACTGGTTTGCTTTAACTAAATATTTTATTGATAAACCTATTATCTGTAACAAATTATTAAACACAACTATTTCTGAAAAACTGGCAATTTGTAAAATTTTCAAAGTATCTCAATCAAATTTAGGACTGTCAATTGGTTCTGATTTTTACGAATTGTTTGCTATTATATTAACAAACGAAATTAACTGGCTTGAAATTATTGATACTAACAGAACGGCAAGACAGAATATTAAACTTGTATCTGATTATTTTGAAGCACAAAAAGACGAAATATTTAATACGGCAATGGATAAGACAGAAAAAAGAATTGACAAAATAACAACACTGGAAACAGAACATTTTATTATAATAGTACCTCATACGTTAAAAGAATTACAAGACGAGGGTAAAATGCAAAATAATTGTGTTGGCTATAATTATAATACTTCAATTAAAAAAGGGGAAAATGCAATATATTTTATCAGAAAAAAGTCCTCTCCCGATAAATCATACATTACTTGCCGTTATAACTTTAAATCAAAAAAGACAGTAGAGAAAAAAACAATTAACAATACTTGGACAGCTCCGCAGGAAGCAAAAGACTTAATTAAAATGGTAGATGAAATGTTAAAAGATTAAAAAGTAAAAATAAAAACAAAGTGGGGATTTAATTCCCCACATTTTTTTAATTATTAAAATAAAAAGATTTAATTTAATTAAATTGAGTATAAAAAATAATTTTATTTAATCTACAAAAATATTTTAATCGTTAGTTTTTAATAACTGTAAAATGAAAAACTTTTTGAAATTCTCTTGACAAATTAGAAAGACCGTGATATAATAGGAGCATAGAGAGACAACGGAAACACACATAAATTAAAATAAAAACACAATTTGATTAAAAAGAAAAAATTTCAAAACCCTCTTGACAAATCGAAAGCAGTATGATATAATAACATTGTAAAGGGAAAGCAAAGAAAAATAAAATGTTGACTTATCGGCAATAACGGAGAGAAAGGAAAATATTATGACTAAATATGTAGTAACTTTCTGTGAAATATATGACGAAATCAGAGATACGACAACAAGAGAACTGGTAAAAGTTATAACAGAAGACGAATATGAAAAATTTGACGAATATGGTTATGAAATTTACGAAATTCTTGAAGACGGTACTCTTGAACTTGTTAAAAAGGCAAACGAAAGCGGAAAACCTGTGTCTCTGGTAGTTGGTTATATAACTAAAGATTTTCAGGGAGAAAAGAGTAATATAATTTACAGAAATGACGATTTAGACGGCTATTCTCCTGAAGAGATAGTTAAAACAAAAGAATTTGAAGACTGTGTTAAAAATTATCTCCCGATAGTTGACAAGGAAAAAGATTTTACAACTTATCAGGAAAGTTTTTCTGAATATGGTCCGTATATAACTGCAGAAGATATAAATTATAAACTTAATGCAGACGAAAAAGTTTATTTTGTTGCTTTAGCAGTAGGAAATAAGTTAATATATGAAATAGAAGAGTACACTAAAGATTATTTTATTTTTGAATAAGAAAAAAGTTAAAAAGAAAAAATTTCTTAAAGGTACTTGACAAATCAGAAAGACTATGTTATAATAAGAGCATAGGGAAAGCAAAGAGGAAACGACCAAAATTAAAAATGCTGACTTAACGGCAAGACGGAGAGAAAGGGTAAATAATATGACTAATTACACATTGTTTACGGAGACTGGCGTAAAAGGTATAAATGTAAACGTAAAAACTTCTAATGTTTGCATAAGTTCAAAGACAAAAGAAATACTTTATGCCGCTGAAAGTTTTGACGTAAAAGGTAATTTTTTCTGGGTATATTCTACAACTCCCGATATGGAAAATATTAAATATATTGAAAGTCAGAAAACAGGAATAGTTGAAAAATGTAACCGTCACGGAAAAATTTATAACTATAAGAGTTAAAAAGAAAAAATTTCTAAAAACCTCTTGACAAATTCAAAGCGGTGTGATATAATAATATTGTAAGGAAAACACAGAGCCAAAAACAAAAAGTAAAAATACTGACCTATCGGTATATCGGGGAGAAAGGAAAATATTATGAATAAAATTGAAATAGTTATATCTCTTGACGAATTTCACCACTCTATTTCTGATATGTTTGAAACATTACTCTTTGATAATCGTAATGTAAAAAATCCTAACGAAATGGAATCTGATGACGGTTTTGTAATTACTTTTACTGCTGAAGTAACTGATGATATAGCAAAAGCAATAAAATTTTTAGCAAAAAAAGATTTTGTTTCTGGTTTAACAATAAACGGAGAAAAAATAAAAATTTTTGAAATAGAAGAGTAAAAGAAAAAATATGTAAAAAGGACTTGACAAATTCAAAGCGGTGTGATATAATAGTATTGCAAGGAAAATACAGGAAAAGAAATATAAAGTAAAATACTGACCTATCGGTATATCGGGGAGAAAGTGAGTAAAATATGAATAAAGTTGAAATATTTATAACTCTGAATAAAGAAGGCTTGGAAACCGTAGAAATGATTGAATCTTTTTTCAAAAATCATGATTTTGTAAAAGATTTCAAAAAAATAGAAATTAGAAGTATTGATTTAATTAAAATATCTTGTGAAATAGAAGACGAAATGATAGATACGTTAAAACTTTTTAAGAGATGTAATATGTTAAAAGCGTTAATTATAAATGACGAAGAAAAGAATTAAAATAATATTTAACTAAATTAGAAAGAGTAAGTTAAAAAGAAAACTCCTATATGGAGAGAAAGTGAGTAAATGATATGACTAAATATGTTGTGTATGTTGACAATTATACTGAGGGTTATTTTGATAGTGTAAATACTGCAATCAGTTATATGATTGAAATAATCAGAAGTAGGAGTTTTTCAAAACAGATAACAAAACAAGAAAGGGAGAGATATGTAAAAGAAGTAATAGATAACCTTTTTAAGGGAAAGATGAAAGTTAAAATAGGTAAAAATAAGGTTTACTGTAAAAAGAAAAAAATTAAATAAGGTAGTAAGGGGATTTAATTAAATCCCCTTTATTTTTTTTATTTTATAATAATTAAAAATTTTATTAGGGGTTATAAAATTTTTTAGTAATTAGGATAGTTAAAATTTTGTAGAATTTATGTTCGGGGTAGTTAAAAATTTTGTTGTGCCGCCGTAGTTAATTTTATTAACACAATATTATAGGGGTAGTCAGAAAATTTAACTAATAGGAACAGGCAGAATTAAATAAAAATTTTAATAGGGGTAGCTAAAAATTTTGTTGTGCCGGCACAGTCTAATTGATAATAAAATTTAATAAGGGGTATCAATAAATTTAACTATGCCGACACAACGTATTTGATAACAATTTTAATAAGGGGTAGTAACAATTTTAATAAAATAGGGGTAGTTAGATTTTCTAACTAAATAAAATAGGGGTAGTAAGAAAAAATAATTTAATAGGGGATTAAACTAAATTAAAAAATTTAATAGGGGTAGGTAGAAAATTAAATTTAATAAGGGGTTATTAGAAAATTAAAATTTTTTATAGGGGTTATTAAAAAAATAAATTAAATAGGGGTTATTAGAAAATTAA